>DASRMN010000247.1:0-3360 GCA_035647935.1 Clostridia bacterium
ATCCTATTCTAACCCATTATTATGGAATAAGCAAATCAAGTGCTCCTTTTTCAACCCTAAAATCCATGGGAAGCCTTCCGCCTTGTTCGCCGTCTAGGTCTACATATATGTTATCATCACAATAAACACTAAAAGCGTCCACCTGTATATATTGTAAACCGGGATGCCCTATGTGATTGCCTGTCAGGGCCATAAAAAAAATACTTGCCACATCAATAAATTGACCTTTATCAACAACAAGTAAATCAAATTTGCCATCATTAATGCTGGCATCGGGGGCAACATATTTAAACCCACCCACAGAGGAGGTATTTGTCACCAAAAAAAATAATATCTCCCTTTCTTCTTCTATATCACCTATCTTCAATGTTATCTTTATAGGTTGAAATATTTGCCTCGGTAACCCCCTTAGACCTTCTAAATAATATGCAAATTTCCCCAAAACAGTTTTCGCCTCGGAGGAAACCCTGTAGGCTACATCCGTGAGCAATCCCGCTGCGGCAACATTTAAAAAATATCTGTCGCCACCCAGCCCAACATCTATTTTAATTGTTTTTTCCTCAACAATCATTTTAGCAAATTCTTTCATAACCCGCGGAATTTTTAAATAAGTAGCAAAATCGTTAACAGTACCCGCGGGGTAGACAGCTAATTTAGGTCTGGTTTCATTGGGCATAATACCGTTAACAATTTCATTAACAGTACCGTCTCCACCTATTGCTATAATTATATCATATCCATTTTCACAGGCCTCTGAAGCTTCGTATGTAGCATCTAGTCGTGTTTTCGTCGTATATGTGCTCACATAAAAATTGTTTTCCTCCAATGCCCTTACCAAATTAGGCATGTTCCTTTGCGCTATTTGCCTTCCGGAATTGGGGTTGCAAATAATTTTAACCTTTTTCACAATAATGCCCCCCAGCATACGATAAATGATTTTTATAAATGTCACTTTCCGCAGTGTTGTGTTTTGAAAGTCAGAGGTTAGCTGCCGGACACCAAAAACACTGCCTGATCTTCGGCTTCAGGCCCCTAACTACAATATAGGCCTATATACTTCCTCCCTGACCTCCTTATCATTTTCTCCTTTAATTAAATTCTTAATTATATTACTTATTATAACTATTCCGCGCTCGATTTCATCGCCATTAACAGAAGCAATACTCAGCCTAAAATGCCTATCGTCATTTTGATGAACAAAAAACAAATTACCCGGGGCTATAGCAACATTCTCCTTGATAGCCGTCTCATATAAATTTTTTGAAGAAATCCCCTTTGGCAGTTTAAACCAAAAATTAACCCCGCCTTGCGGATATATAAAGTCAACCTCGGGCGGCATATGTTTCTCTATATTTTTTAACATAACGTTGAAGACATCCTTGTATTTTTCACCCATGTACTCAATATGTTCTTTCCAGGTGCCCTTTGTAAAATATATCTCCAATGCTCTCTGCAAAAGTCCGGATGTAGATATATCCGATGAATGTTTGGCAAAAAGTAAATGTTCATAAAATATTGATGGTGCTATTAAAAACCCCAGCCTTAGGCCCGGCATAAATATTTTTGAAAAGCTCTTTACATAGATAACCAGTTCATTATTTATATCCAGACTTTTTAATGTAGTATTATCACCGGAATAAAAATTTAAATCGCTCAAATAGTCATCCTCGACTATATATATTTTATGTTGTTTGCATAAATTCATAATTTCGTCTTTTTTGTTGCGACTGTACGATATTCCTGTTGGATTTTGAAAATTAGGCATCAAATACAAAAATTTAGGTTTAAAGATACGAATTTTTCTATCTAGGTCTTCAATATCTATACCGTCTTCCTGAAGTTCCACGTCTATAATTTGAGCTCCCCTGGATTTAAAAGAGGCTATGGCACCCGTATAAGATGGGCTTTCAATAATGACTACATCATCATAATCCAATAAAGCCTTCGCAATAATGTCTATACCTTGTTGGGCCCCCGAAATAATTTGTATACTATCAATATTTGCAAAAATATTATATTCCTCCACATACTCCATTAATGCCTCCCTTAGAGGAAAATATCCCCGGCTCTCCTGATAATCAAATGCGTGCCCTCTGTCCCTATCTAAGACCTCATTCAGGGCCCGCTTAAAGTCGTCCACCGGAAATAATTCCGACATGGGCGTAGCGCTGGCAAAATTAATCATATTTTTTTGAATTTGGATTTGTCCCTGTTCTATAAAGGAAAGGGAACCCAAATTATCAGATATTCCCTGTTCCTCACATGCATATGCAAGCAAATCCGGCGACACATATGTGCCGCTTCCCATTTTTTTATATACCAATCCTTCCTGCTCTAAAACATGGTATGCATTTACAACTGTAACATTATTAACGTTGAGATCCTTTGCCAATTTACGTATAGGAGGCAATTTTTCATCATTGTTCAGTTTTCCCTTAATAATAAGCTCCTTTATAGCCTTATATAGTTGAACATATAAATGTTCGCCTTTATCTTTGTATAGCTTGATATCGTCGAAACTTTCCACTAAATGTTACCCCCATCTAAATGTTTACTTATATTATATCAGCTTTATATATTATTGCCAAACTGAAAAAAGTCACCCATATCGTAACGTGGATGACCTTTAAAATGTTCTGTTTTGTTGTTATAGTTTTTGGCTGTTAAATGACCTGTTTTTATAAAACAATTTGTGGATATAAAAATTAATCTCCCCTGTAACGGTCAACCAATTTTTGTAATTCCCTAGCTTGCATGCCACTTTCTTCGGCAAAGTTTTTAAACACAGATGCGACCTGTTCATCATCGGTATGTTTAGAAAACATTTCATAATCCCTTATCATCTCTTGTGCATCCAGCAACTTTTTTACAATCATATCCTCTGTATTTAAATCCATTTATTGCACCTCCTCTTATTGTTGCTTCGCTAAATTTTTATTAAACTGTATATTGAACAGCAACTTCATAGTATTTGGACATGGTTCAGAATTTTTTACATTTGTATTTCGTTTATAATTACCCTTTTATCTTCGTTACAATTCGGACAATAAAAAAGATGAACGCATCTATTGTGTTCTGTTCCATCCATCTGTTGAGTTATACTTTTATCTAAATAAGGGCTATAAGCATCAGAATAATCTTGTACCGTACTCCCTGCCTCCATCCGGTTACCGCAGTCCGGGCACTTTATTGTATAATTCGTTAACCCATTGCAGATGGGACAAATCCAACCCATAAAAATCCTCCTCTGTACTTACAAGTATTGTATGTTATTTCTTTAAAAATAAACAAATAATTTTATACCATAAAATGCTTTTTACCGCTAACCGTACATATATATAAATGTATATTTTTTTGTTC
>DASRMN010000248.1:0-5226 GCA_035647935.1 Clostridia bacterium
TCCGGCACCGCAACTTCCATAACTCCCGCACATTCCTCCCGGAATTTTTTTAGCTCTTTCCCGGGCTATCCTGAGTTTTTTTGCCTTTATATCCTCTTGTTTTAAAACATTATAGTAGGAAGTTAACAATACTGCCGGAACCAAAAAATGATGTTCCGGTCCATGCATGTTTATATTACTGCTTTTCATGAGTTCCATAGCCATTTCCACCGGATCGCTTTTGTTTGTTTTCAAACAATAACCATATATAGTATCTATTCCGTCCTTGGAATGGCAAATATCGCAAACATAATGTCCGTTTTTGCAACTTGTATTACTTTTATATATACCCCCGCAATAAATGCATTCCAGTTCCCTATTTTCAGTGCTATATATCAATTCTTCCCCGCATATCATACAATTTATATTATGTTTCTTCATATTGTCCACCCTCGTTTTCTATTAATCAAACCAGGTATTTTCTTTCGACCATACCATCCCTTTAACCTTGGATTATCTTGTTCCTCGATAGAAACATAGATTTGTTAGACTGTGAATATTTTATAATAATCTCAACAAATACGTTCAATCATTGCCAACCAACCTTTCCACAAGAAGATCCAGCGAATCATAAACAAACTGATAACTGGAATTCCCGAACATCATATAGTGTTCGATATATCCCAGATCCAGCATCCATTTTAGATGCACTTTCTTCATCAAGTCGCTCATTAAAAAATATTTATAGGTATCACAGTTCGAAAACAATTCCCCTACCGGCATTTTATTCCCTCTTAATTTTATGAACTCATAATACAGACTAAACAGAATTCCTTCGTTTGAAGGCTTAATATCATTATTTAAAACAAACATCCCCTTCTGTTCTGTGCTCTCATCTTTTTTTGAATTCAATACCTCAAAGTCCTCAAGAACTGTAGTAACTACACTGTAGGTTTTTTTAATGGAATCTTCTTCTGTATCAGACATTGCTGTTTTAAATACTTCTAGCAATTCCCCCGTTCCGATTTGTTTCGGTATAGAGCCGTCATAAAATCCTTTAACAATTTTACCTACGGCATTGGAAGTCACGCAAACTATAAAATAAATTACTTCTTTTTTGGTCTGAAAACTGTCGGTACCGTTAATAAATTTTATAAGCGGGGTGTATATAATTTCATCCCCTTCTGTTTCGACAAACCTCTGAATAAATTTGTTTCTATACCTTACAACCGTCTTCTCACCAAATGGCATTATATCATCCATAAAGGACTTTAATTTTTCTATATTTCTTTCATATTTAATAAATTCAATTCCCTTTATTGTTTCTTCTATAGGTATTTTTTCTGATAATGATTGTATATTCAAATTTTCACCCCTAACCCTGACATAGAATGTGCCAAACATAAACATACCGGTATTTATCATTCTATTATATAACCATTACATTCAAGAACGTTTATTGCTTTTTCAAAATTCTCTTCTTTTATTAGGACATAATCTGTATTATATGTTGATACTGCAAATATTCCGATTTTGTTTTCCGCCAACAGCGTGGATAACCTTGATAAAATACCTATAAGAGAAAAATCCAGTACACCTTGTATTCTGAAAGCCCTCCATCCGTTATCACATTCAATTGCATTTTCAGGTACAAGGTCTGTACTGCACACCAACGATAACTCTTCATCTGTTTTGCCGATAAAACAAAATTTATCTGAATAATCTATTTGTGATAAATCCCTCACTTTACATATTGAAAAATTTTGGTTTATTATTTTCAGTTTCATTTGAGAATTCTCCTTAAATGTTAATCGTTTGTTGTTCTTAACACCTATTCAACCCCCAAAGCCTTAAACACAGCATCTTCCGGGCTCTGATAAAAAGATATCTGAAACTTGGCAAACAGTTCAGGCGGGACTGTGTTAATTTCCACGGCAGAGGCCATAGGCAGAAGAACCTTTTTCGCTCCCGCATCAAAACAAACCTGAAGTGTAGATGCCAATTCCTCTACTTTATTAATTGTACCGCCGATACTCATAGAACCTAGTATTGCTAATTGACTCAACACAGGTTTTTTTAACGAACCTGAACACAGTGCAATAAAGGCTGATAATGTCAATTGAGAAGCCATGCCGATACCCTGCATATCTTGAATGTGCATCAAAAAATCATTGTTATTCAGTGAAATGGTACCGCTTATGTTCTTCTTATTAGCCTTAAAATAGTTGAAGGCTGTGTTTACATTTTCTTTAGCCTCCCTGCCGGTTCCTAAGCCCGTTCTTTCGAACTTCCCGGTCCCCGAAACAACTTCCGTTTCAATCTTATACACACCAATCATCCCGGAATCCCCTTGAGCCACTGTGTACACATGACCCGGTTTTCCGATACCTTCCGGAATAAGCTTGTCCCCGCCCTGTTCAGGTACCGATACAAATTCTTCTTCAAAGGTTTCTTTATCAATATAGGAAAAATGAACATCATAAAATTCCATACCGCCGATCTTTTTCAGTTGCTCTTTTACCCGTCTTCTGGCAACCAAAGCGTATCTGAGAATCTCTTCGATATCTTTTCTTTCAAATTCACCGTTGGGATAGATGAGTTTAACTAATCCTGAAACGGTTTTTTTAACTGCTATAACATCTCTCTGATTGAGGTTATTTCCCAAACTAAAATATTTATCTATGGCATCAACATATGACCTTTTCCTCATTTCTCTGAAAAATTCCGCTATGTAGTCAGTAATAAATCCATATTCGTTAGTAAAAAACCCGGGCCTGTACTTGGGTATTTCCCAACCCGGAATATAACAATGCATCCTGTCAAAAAAGGCGGAATCATAGGCCATTGCCTCCGGAAAGGGATCGAATAAATGAGATGTTTTTAAAAGCACATCTACACTCTGATTAATATTGCCCACGAACACCATAGAAGCGGAAGCAACCTTTAATTCCTTTCCCCGGGCAAAAGAACCCGAGGCCATATAGTCTTTCATAATCTGAACTCCATCTTTATCCTTAAAAGTAATACCGGCCACCTCATCAAAGGCTACCACATCCCATAATCCGACTAATCCGATTTTTCTGGTGTTCATGTTATAAAACAGATTAGCCACGGTGGTATGACCCCCCGATATTAAAATAGAGTTGGGGGATATTTCCTTATATATATGGGACTTGCCCGTCCCCCTCGGTCCTAATTCACAAACATTGTAATTATTTTCAACCAAGGGAATCAATCGGGCTATTAAATGCCACTTCACCTTTTCCTCCAATTGTGTGGGTTCCATGCCCACAGACCTTAAAAGAACATCAATCCACTCGTCTTTGGTAAAATTTTTTCTTCCGTTAAATATTTCTTCCATATCCAGGTTGGGCATTTGGATGGGCTTTAGGCTTTCTATTATAAAGGGATTAGAGTTTCTCGTCTCTTCATCGTAGTAGTATTGAATTCTAAGAATACACCAGATGCCTCCCGCCAAAAGTTTTTCAAATTCCTTCACATAATTGGCCCCTACCTCCACACCCCTTAATCCTAAATTAGAAAATTCGGCCTCATAGACATCTCTTTTTTCATTAAGTTTTACAGTTAATTTGTCAATTACAGTATATTGTCCTAATTCTCTTATTTTAGATTTAACCTTCTCCGCTTCATCAGGCCGAACATAGTTGCCGGAAAGTATATCTTTGACTATTTTCACCCCGTCATTTATTGATTCCTCATCGTCGGTAGCACAATACATGCCGAGCAAATATTCCAGCACATATATGGGTACATTCGCTCCTTCTTTAATTTTCTTAGTCAAATCTTTCCGAACTACCCTGCCCGAAAAATAGTAATTCAACTTTTCATTCAAATCCATGCCAACCTTCTCCATGTCCCCTCCACCTGCCTTATTTTCTTATAGACCGAAATCGTTACTGAATAACAAATCTATAACAAAAGGAATTTTTTCGTATATTTTCTCCACAGTTTCCTCTGCATCTTCTAATATTAAATAATATTTTTGAGTTTTATCATAGGCCATATCCCTTAGGGTAAATTTCTCCCTATAGGTACGATCCCCGGGATTTTTTGACCTGCTGTCGGCAATTATAATATTTTCATTAGATATTCGATTGCCTTTTTTATCTATGAAATATAGTTTTAGTCTTAAAGGAGCTTTCTTATTTTCTACTAATTCCGTTTGGAAGAATTCAAGATATGTGATCCTGTTTGTTATCTTCCTTGAAATATTAGTCAGCTTTACTTCAACCTTAGTCGGCTTGTATTCGTCCTTGCGAATATATTTAAACTTTATTACAGGTACAATTATCTCTTGCAGGGAAACCCCTCCATGTACATAATTGGCCCCTGCACCCTGAATTTTATATCTTATGACACCTTTAGGCACAATAACCCTAAGATTTGTTTCTTCACCCAACAGATAATTCATGGAAACAGATAGAGTATCATCCGCTTCTGCTGTAGCTTCAGACAGCATGTACCTTCTCCCCATATCTATGGCTTCTATATCGTGTTTTTCGATTTTATCTACCTCTGTCAGTGGTGAACGTCTGTATATAAAACCATGATCCGCCGTAATGATAATATTTGTCGCACTTAAATGATTGACAAGACTTCTGACCAATGAAACTAAATCTTCAAATGCCTTTTCCACAGCATCGAAAACTTCCCTTTCCGTTAGGGATTTGTCCCCTACGGCATCTATCACATTATGATAAATATATATTAACTTTTTCCCGTCAAAAGCTTCCTTGTAATCTGTCCTTTTCATATCTATCATGTTATGAAAAGACATTACCCGGGTGTCCTTACTATAATTTTCGAGTATTTTTCCCCTGTTTTCAGTTCCCTGGGTATTTATATCGTCGATTATAACATCACATTTTTCGTTGACTACCAAGGTCTTCCGGGGTAATAAACCGGCCATGCCAAACTTAGTAGTTGAAGGGACAACCCCTTGCATAAATTCTGTTTCTGCTATTCCCCTCGCTTCCTTATTGATAAGACCTGTAAGTTCCCTGCCTGCCTCATACCTTAAAGCGTCGGATATAATAACAAATACTCTCTCACCATTTCCCACAAAGGATGATACAAAATCCTTATAAAAATCCTTCTGCTGATTGATGCCTGCCAAAGGATAGTTGTCCAACATTTCTTCCTGTATGGCTTGGGACCATTTTACTGAAAGTTCGTTTAAATACCAATTTGTATAGGTATTTTCAACCTTTTTCACCAGTTTTGAAA
>DASRMN010000249.1:0-3694 GCA_035647935.1 Clostridia bacterium
TCCATATATAAAATCCCTTTAAAAAAGCTTCTGTATTAATATATTGATTATACAAAAAGTATATGACTTTCTTGTACATAAGAAAGACCATATACTTTTCGTAGTTAAGGGCCATATGTCTATGATGCAAACTAAGACAACGTCTGTTTGTAATCCCATGCTAATTATTTCCCCAGTAATAATGTGTTTCTGGCTTCAATAGTATTTGTGTGTAATAATTTCCCCATAGATATTACATATTTAATGGTATTATCCAAAGCCAACAAAACTGCTTTATCTAAATCCTGTTCAGCAACTATTCTCAGTTCTTCTACACCTGCATAGTCCCTCCCGGGTTCTATAAAATCCGCTAGGTAAATGATTTTTTCCAGTTTGCTCATCCTTTTTCTTCCCGTTGTATGATGTTCTATTGCATTCAAAATATCTTTGTCGTTGATGTTAAACTGTTCCCTTGCTATATGTGCGGCAATCTTACCATGAAGCAGTTGATACACATTAGACATAATTTCATCGACCACCAAATCATTTCGACTTATATACACCTGCGTCTGCTCCTCTGAAAAATCTTTTGCATAATCGTGTAATAGTGCCGCTATATACGCAGTCTGTGCATCGACATCATATTTTTTTGCTAAACAAACTGCCGAATCAACCACACCCATAGTGTGTCTATATCTATGGGGTGACATATTCTGTTTTAATTTAAAATGAATCCTCTCAGCCAAATCCATCGTCAACATATCACCCCTTATTTTATGTACAATCTATTATCAAATATATATTTTTCCACATTTTCGGGCAATAGATATTTTATGGGGTTTCCTTCTCCCACTCTTTTCCTGATAATTGTCGATGAAATATCCAAAAACGGTATTTCAATTTTTTTAATGTCTGCACCATGTTCTTTTATGAGGGTTCTTATTTTTTCATCTAATGATCCGTTTTTCAGTATTTGCCTAGTCATCACAATAAATTTGGCCACCTTAAAGAGTTCCCTATAATTTTTCCAAGTTTCAACATACTTAAATGCATCTGAACCCATAATAAAATAAAATTCCGTTTCTTTATCGTAATATTGTTGCAGTTCTTTAATTGTATCAATAGTGTAGGAAGTTTTTTTCCTAGTAATTTCTGTAGTGGAAATATTAAATTTAGGATTGCTTTTAATTGCCAATTTAAGCATATCTATTCGTTTACAGGCATCAGTTATTATATTTTCCCGTTTGTGGGGTGGTTTTCCGGTTGGTATAAATAAAATTTTGTCCAGATTAAGCCCGTCCAGAGCTATCTGTGCAATAAACAAATGAGCATAGTGGATTGGGTCAAAGGTCCCCCCCATTATACCTATTCTGTTATCTTTCGAAGTTTGTATATTTAAACTCTTATCTTTATCCAATTTACTAAGTCCCCTATGTTTTTTATTTAAAATAGAAAAAATCCCTTGCGGGTACCATCGATACTGTCTGTCTCAGGATGGCATCGCAGAAGTCTCTATTCAAAATGTTCAAATTCAACACCATACATCCTTACCGAATCACCCTCGGACATACCCAGTTCTTTTAATTTGTCGATGACTCCCCTATTTTTCAGTACCCTTTGAAAATAACTCAGGGATTCCATATCTTCAAAATCAGTAGAATCAATTAACCTTTCAATGAATTTGCCCTCCGCAACATAAACACCGTCTTCAACATAAACAGTAAAATGTTGTTTGTCATCCGATTCCTCATATTTGTATATTTTTTCCCCTTTTTTTATAACAGTTTCTTTATGTACCTTTTCCAACTCTCCCAGTTTTTTAGACACATAACCTAAAAGTTCATCTAATCCCTGACCGGTAACAGCTGAAACGGGGAATACCTTTGTTTCTTGTTCCCCGAGAGTTGATTTTAACTTTTCAAGGTTATCATGCGGACCCAAAATATCAGTTTTATTCGCTACCACGATTTGTGGTCTTTCGGCAAGTTCCTTATTATAAAGATAGAGTTCTTCATTTATTTTTCTAAAATCCTCTATCGGGTCCCTGCCTTCAACTCCTGATATGTCAATAACATGTAAAAGCAGTTTTGTACGCTCCACATGTCTCAAAAATTCATGGCCCAGTCCGGCACCCCCATGTGCACCTTCTATTAATCCCGGAATATCTGCCAAAACGAAACTATCTCCGTGTTTGGTTTGAACTACACCTAAGTTGGGCGTAAGAGTGGTAAAATGATAGTTTGCTATTTTGGGTTTCGCGCCGGTTAATACGGATAGAAGCGTAGATTTTCCCACATTCGGAAAACCTATTAAACCTACATCCGCAATTAATTTTAATTCCAATATTACCGCAAGTTCCTGCCCGTGTTCTCCGGCTATTGCAAATCTCGGGGCCTGTCTTGTCGATGTTTTAAAATGTGTATTGCCCTTTCCGCCCCTGCCCCCCTTTGCTGCCACAACTGTGTCATCACTGTTTGTTAAATCTGCAATAATATGCCCTGTTTTTTCTTCCCTGAGGATAGTACCCGGAGGAACCCTCAACAACAGGTTCCCACCATCCTTGCCATACATATTTTTACCCTTGCCATCTTCCCCGTTGGATGCACTATAGTGTTTTTTATATCTAAAATCCATCAATGTCCTCATGCCTTCATCTACCTGAAATATAATGTCCCCACCTTTGCCTCCGTCCCCTCCGGCAGGCCCGCCTGCGGGAACATGGGCTTCCCTTCTGAAAGCAACCGCGCCGTCCCCGCCTTTACCGGCCTTTAAATGTATTTTTGCTTTATCAATAAACATATGATCACCTTTCCAAAGATACAACAAATTGTAAAACAAATGGGTTTCAAACAACCCGAGATCCTTCGTCAGCACCGTTAATGTTGTCCATCTCATGGGATGACAAAAATGTGGGGTCTTTACAACATAACAAGAACAATCCTTGCTGTGTTCAAATAATAAACCATAGCTAAAATAACAAAAACCGCCATGGGCGGTTTTTATTAATTAACGGCTACTAAGCTCTCTTTCGGATAGATACTTACTTGTTTTCTACTTTTGCCTCTTCTTTCAAACTTTACAACTCCATCTGTTAATGCAAAAAGGGTGTTGTCCGCTCCCATGCTAACATTGGTACCGGGGTGAATCCTTGTTCCTCTTTGTCTTACAAGAATATTACCTGCTGTAACAAACTGCCCGTCTCCCCTTTTCGTACCCAGTCTCTTCGAAATACTATCACGGCCGTTTCTGGAACTACCTACTCCCTTTTTACTCGCAAATAATTGAAGATCTATTTTAAATAACATTTATTTACACCTCCTTGTCATAAATCTCTATATGTTGTGGAGCCATCCCTTTGGCAGACCTGTGCGTCTGCCCCTACGCCTTGTCACGAATCTCTATATATTGTGGATAACTTTCCTGTATGTTTTTTAGCCCCAAAAGCATAGCGTCAATCAGGAGCCCCGCCTTATATAACTCTTTTTCCGTCAATTTTTTTGGCAATTTACATCCTAGATATCCTTTTTTAATTTCATATTCAATATCTATATCGGCTATTTGGTGAAGTGATAACACCGTAGTTTGACCCAAAGCTGAAACCGCGGCACAGACAATATCCTGCCCCGAATCAGCCATATGAGCATGGCCTTCTATGACAAACCGTTCAATTGCTTTACCGGGGTTACGATAAATTGAAATTAAAATCATAAATATA
>DASRMN010000250.1:0-11926 GCA_035647935.1 Clostridia bacterium
ATTATATCTAGGGGTGAATATAAACAGGCTAGGAAATTCATCAATGTTGAATTAGAATTGCCCACAATTGCGAATGAGGGTGAAGATGAGCATGGTTTGCCTGAAATCACCATATCACCTGTAAGGGTAACACGATATTATCAAACGTTTGGGCTGTAAAATAAGGCTGTTTCCATCGTTGGACTGATGGCTATATTAGCATAAAATCTGTTCAAGGCTAAAAAAATGTGATATTATTATATAGTAATTTACTAGTAATTTTAAATTGTGGAGGTTTTTGGACAAGGTCTGTTAGGCAAGGTGAATAAATGAACAAAAATGTTGGCAGAGTCAAGAGGCTGCTGGAGGAAAAAAATTTGGACGGGGTATTGCTCTATAAACCGGAGAACAGAAGATATATATCCGGATTTACGGGCAGCACCGGGTATGTATTGATTACTAAAACAGATGCAAAATTTATTACAGATTTCAGATATACCGAACAAGCAATTATTCAATGCGATGGATTTGAGATAATAGAAATTAGCAGCACTAAGACTATAACCGATGTTATAAGTGAATCGGTTTCGTCCAGATTAGGCGTTGAAGAGGACTTTATGACGTACGGTGAATTTATAAAATTTACAGACAAATTAGCGGAAACAGATATGATTCCCCTAGAGGGGGCTATCTTGAAACTGAGGTCTGTAAAAACACCGGATGAAATAAAAAACATAGAAAAAGCGGCCAATATAGCAGATGAAGCCTTTGATTACATGCTAGAATTTATAAAGCCGGGACTGGCTGAATTAGACATTGCCTTGGAACTGGAATTTTTCATGAGGAAAAAAGGGGCAAGTAAATTGAGTTTTGAAACCATTGTGGCATCGGGAGTAAGGTCTTCTTTGCCCCATGGTGCAGCAAGCAGTAAAATAGTTGAAATTGGCGATATGATTACCCTTGATTATGGTTGTATATATAAAGGATACTGTTCCGATATGACCAGAACCATTGTTTTAGGTGAGGCCAATGATAAACAGAAAGAAATTTATAATGTTGTCCTTAAGGCACAAAAAACATCCTTGGGAGCCGTAAAGCCCGGCATAACAGGAGCAGAACTGGATGCAATTGCAAGAAAAATAATCAATGACAGTGGGTACGGTCAATATTTTGGTCACGGTTTAGGTCATGGGGTGGGGCTCGAGGTGCATGAGTTGCCACATATAAATATTCGTGGTGATATGCCGATGGAATCGGGAATGGTGATAACTATTGAACCGGGTGTCTATATTCCCAATTTCGGTGGTGTAAGAATTGAAGATTTAGTACTCGTTACGGATAATGGTTATAGGACCCTATCAAAATCCACAAAAAATTTTACGGAACTTGCGGTATAATACAGATATATAGGCTTAGGACTTAACAAGAACATATTTGATTATAATTCTAAATATGAATATGGAGGGATAAGATAAAATGGTTTCAGCAGGGGATTTTAGGAAAGGTGTAACTTTTGAAATAGATGGGGAACCTTATGTTGTTTTAGATTTTCAACATGTAAAACCGGGAAAGGGTGCGGCCTTTGTTAGAACCAAATATAAAAACCTAAAGACAGGGGCTATTCGTGAAGATGCGTTTAATCCCAGCGACAGATTTCCAAGGGCACATATCGAAACAAAAGAGATGCAATATTTATATAACGACGGTGAGCTTTATTACTTTATGGATAATGAAACTTTTGAACAAATTCCTTTAACATATGAAGAGGTGGAAGATGCTATAAAGTATCTAAAGGAAAGCACAAATGCTATGATTAGGTTTTATCAAGGAAAACCGTTTGAGGTAGAAGCCCCGAATTTTGTTGAGCTGCAGGTAACTGAAACAGAACCCGGGGTGAGGGGAGATACTGCGAGTAATGTGACAAAAATGGCTAAGGTTGAGACCGGTGCCATAGTTTATGTTCCCCTATTTGTTAATGAAGGTGATATCATCAGAATAGATACACGTACAGGGGAGTATATGTCCAGAAAATAAAGGAGATAATACAAACGTTAAAATAAAAGGAGGTATGAAGATGGAACTTCTATATGAAAAGGTGGCCTACCTGAAGGGGTTAGCCGATGGTTTAGATGTCGACGAATCAACTAAAGAAGGAAAACTTTTGATGAGCATTATAGACATACTGGAGGACTTTGCAGATGCGATTGTGGAATTAGATGAAGATACGGAAGAAATCACTGAATATGTGGAGGCCATGGACGAGGATCTGGCGAATGTGGAAGATGATTTTTATGAGGATGAAGATGAACAGAATGATGAAATTGATTTTGTTGAAATAGAATGTCCTAATTGCCATGAGGATGTATATATAGACGAGGATTTACTATATGAAGATGATGAAGACTTAGTATGCCCTAGGTGTCATGAGATAGTAGACTTTGAGCAGTTTGAGCAGGCAGAAGATTATTGTCATGATGATGATCCTGATGAAGATGAATAGAATATAGTTTTACATACGTAAAATCCAAGGATTTAATCCTTGGATTTTATTTTTTTGCAAAATAAGCATAATTGGTTAAATACATAAATATTAATTATATAAGGAGGGACATGTTGTGGAGGGAAAAGAAACTTTGATAGATAAAAATAGAAAAGGGTTGTCCGTTGTTTCAAGTTTGGAATTGTATTTATGTCCGGATGTCAGAAATATTATAAAAAAACTGCCTGATGATTTTAAATTGATATTGGAAGAGATACGACTAAGAATTAATAGACCTTTAATGGTATTCGGAAGGCAGAAAGATTATTTTGTCGATATAAATGGGGCTCTCACTCTGACGCCGATTGACAGTTATTATATAGGAAAGGAAAACATCGAAAAAACGTTGCAGTTTGTTTCTAATTACTCTATATATTCTGTGGAAGATGAGCTAAAAAACGGATACATAACTATATATGGCGGACATAGGATCGGTATAGTAGGAAAGGTGCTGGTGGGTAGTGAAGGTATAAAAACATTGAAAGATTTTAGTGGTCTGAACATCAGGGTAAGCAGAGAAAAGCTCGGGGTTTCTTTCAAAGTACTTCCGTATATTTTTAATTCCGAAGGAGAATTTTTAAATACATTGTTGGTATCTCCCCCACAATGCGGGAAAACCACCCTACTGAGAGACATCATTCGTACGATAAGTGAGGGTGTGCCACAAATGAATTTTAGGGGATTAAAGGTTGGTGTAGTTGATGAAAGATCCGAACTTGGAGCCTGTTTTCAAGGTGTGCCGCAAAATGATCTGGGCCCGAGAACGGATATACTGGACTGTTGTCCAAAAGCTGAGGGGATGATAATGCTAATCAGGTCTATGTCCCCACAAGTAATTGCTACGGATGAAATAGGCAGAATAGAGGACAGTATAGCCATAGAAGAGGCAATGATGGCGGGAATAAAACTGATTACAACGGTACATGGACGCTCCTTGGAGAACATATTGAGCAAAAACATTGTAGGCAAACTGGTCAGGGATGGAGTATTTGAAAGGATAATATTTTTATCAAATAGTGATGGGGTGGGTACTATGGACAGTGTTATCGACGGATCGAATCTGGCATATTTGTACAGGAACGAAAATTATAAAAGTAATAGGCTGGTTGTTTGATATGTTATTTAAATTTATATATTCTGTTGTCATTGTCGTCTGTAGTTCGTTACTGGGTTTTATCTTTGCAAATACATATGTAGAAAGGACAAAACTCTTAAACTCACTTTTATCAGCCTTACAGATGCTGGAAACAGAAATAGTATACGGTGCAACACCTATACCTATCATAATGCGGAAGGTGGGAAACAAAACCGAAAAAGAAATCGGAAACATATTTTTGTCTGCCGCCGATTTGTTAAACCTTAACTCAGGACAAACATTCGACGAAATCTGGCATGATGCAGTGACCCAAGAAGCTAGGCATACCTGTCTTAGCAGGGAGGATATAGAACCATTATTGTCCTTGGGCAAAAATTTGGGAATATCGGATTGCGAGGATCAGGTGAAACACATCAGGTTGATACAGGAGGAAATTAAAAGACATTACAAGCTTTCATTGATAGCACAAAACAAAAATACTAAATTATTTAGGAATCTTGGATTTTTGTTGGGGATGGCAATAGTGATAATAGTTCTTTAAAACAGATAATAGCAGGAGGAAAGACTATGGTTATGGATGTTGATGTCATATTTAAAATAGCTGCAATCGGAATAGTGGTTACAATACTTAACCAGGTTTTAATTGGGGCCGGCAGAAAGGAGCAGGCCATGTTAACTACCCTGGTGGGGGTTATTGTAGTACTTACAATGGTTATTAACTTGATTACAGACCTATTTGATACGGTTAAAACAATGTTCCGGTTATATTAAGGATGTGAATTTAATGGAGATTTTTCAAATAGTTGCAATAGGCTTGATTGCAACCATATTGTCTATTTTAATAAAAAATGAAAAGCCGGAAATAGGTATGTATATCAGTTTAGCAGCCGGCATAATTATATTTCTATTTATAATAACCAGGCTTCAGTCTGTGATAGAAATACTGGGCCAACTGGCAAACAAGGTCAACATTGATTCTATTTACTTATCCATAGTACTGAAAATAGTTGGGATTGCCTATATAGCGGAATTTGGTGCTCAGGTTTGCAAGGATGCGGGTGAGGGGGTTATGGCTTCTAAAATTGAATTTGCCGGCAAGATCCTTATTATGGTGATGGCAGTACCCATTTTGGTTTCTCTGATGGATTTAATTGTTAACATGGTACCTTAGGATGTGAAAATATGAAAAACATAAGAAGATATTTTATTTTAATTATGCTGTTTTGTATAACCTCCGGCGGGTTTGCTTGGGGGAACGAAGAAATAACAAATCCGGAAAATTTTATTGTTGATCAGCTAGACAAGCTTGATATCAGGGATTTACAGCAAATAGTAGACACTATAAATGGTGAATTGGAAGGGTATATGCCTACAATCGAAATAAAGACATTTATAACTAAACTATTTAAAGGTGAAGGAATTATAGGTTTCCAAGATATAGCCAAGGGGGCTATGAAATATTTTTTTAGGGAGGTTGTTACCAATTGGAGGATATTAGGGCAAATAATAATTTTGTCTTCTATATATGCGCTGTTAACCAATCTCCAAAGTGCATTTGAAAATGATGCAGTGGGGAAACTGGCATATAATGTATGCTATTTAGTTATCATTAGCATTGCTATTAAAAGTTTTATGATGGCCATCAATTTAGGAAAGGATACAATAGAC
Source organism: Clostridia bacterium (assembly GCA_035647935.1). Lineage (GTDB taxonomy): Bacteria > Bacillota > Clostridia > Peptostreptococcales > Natronincolaceae > JAAZJW01. The sequence continues at coordinate 5,283 of DASRMN010000250.1, forward strand.
ACCATGATTACCTTCATGCAGGCCTTGTTACCGATTTTACTTGGAATATTAATCGCTATGGGAGGGGTAACAACATCAGCTTTTTTTCACCCGGTTTTGTTGGGGTCTATAGGCTTTATGGGGACCATAATAAAGTCTATAGTATTGCCATTAATATTTTTTTCAGCTGTTTTGGCTATTATAAACAATCTTTCGTCTAGGATACAAATAACCAAACTTTCGGGTCTGTTAAAACAGTCGGCAATGGTTATATTAGGTTTCGCTTTGACCATGTTTGTCGGAATAATATCAATACAAGGGGTAGCTACGTCTACGGTAGACGGGGTTACGATAAGGACAGCTAAATTTGCAATAGATAAACTTATACCTGTTGCGGGAAAATTTCTGTCGGATGCTATGGATACGATCATAGGATATTCACTATTGCTCAAAAATAGCATAGGCGTGATGGGCCTGACAGTAATTTTTATTATTTGTTTGATTCCAACGGTTAAAATTGTTGCTTTGGTAACTATATATAAGTTGTGTTCCGCCATCATAGAACCGATAGCACAGAGTCAGTTGGCAGATTGTCTGAACCATATGAGCAATTCGCTAGTCCTAATATTTGCAACCATATCTTCTGTAGCAGTGATGTTCTTTATCACAATAACCATCATAGTCGGCGCAGGAAACATTACAATGATGATAAGGTAGGTGATATATTGACATTTATTCGTGAATGGGTTGTTACAATAATTTCGGTTATTATATTTGTTACATTTATAGAAATATTGATACCTAATTCAAATTATAAAAGGTACATAAATGTGGTAATAGGGTTTTTACTTATGACGGTAATTTTGACACCGCTGACAAAATTCATAACCGGGCAAATTAATTTTGAGGAGGAAATTTTTAAAACAGCCGGTCAACTGGAGCTATCGACGGCTAAAAATAGAATAAATAATGCCCAATATGACAACAGCGGGGCTGTTATTAAATTATACAAAAGTAAAATCAGCGAACAGATAAAAAATTATATCGGATATAGTACAGAATATATTGTTGATGAAATTTTTGTGGAGGTTGAGGATGACAACAATAGCCCACAATTTGGATCAATAACAAATTTTTACATTACCCTAAAGGAAAAAACAGGGGATGTGGAATCCGAGAATAAGATAATTGAGCCGGTACAAATAAATGTATCAATGGAAAAAAATAATAATAATACTGTAGAGACCAATAGCATATTGATTAATAATAGGGAGGATTCGATAAAAGAGGAAATCAGTAACCTATACAATGTACCAAAAAATAACATAGATATTCATGTACTTAAGAATAATTAATCAGGTGGGGAGGGAGAATTTTGAAACTGGAAAAAATTAAAGATTTGTTTAAGGAACTTATGTCAAAAAAATATGTGGCGAATATCGTAGTATTACTAGCAATAGCTATTATAGCCTTAATTTTTACGGGTGATTTTTTTACTAAAGACACAAGCACCAAAAGTAATGCCCAAAAAATCGGTAAGGATACGTTTGTTCAAGATAATGATATGTTCAAAACAGAAGAAGCAATAATAGAAGAAAGGCTAAAACAGATACTCGGAAAGATTAAAGGCACAGGCGAGGTGGAGGTCATGATTACGTTTGATATGGGTTCTGAAATCATTCCGGCGTCCAACACAGTCGAAATTAAGGATGTTTCGGAAGAAAAAGATGCCGGCGGAGGCACCAGAACTGTTCAAACACAAAATACCACTGAAAACATTGTTATTTCGAGTGACAACAGTGGAAATAAACCGCTTGTATTAAGGGAAATAAAACCCCAAGTAAGGGGCGTAATTGTTGTCGCAGAAGGCGCGGATGATATAGAAGTAAAAATGAGACTCTATGATGCGGTAAAAACTGTGCTCCAGGTTTCGGGCGACAGGGTTCAGGTGTATGCTAAAAACTAAGCGATTGGGATCCTTTTCGGGTATTATTTTTATACTGTTTGTCTCAGGATGAAATCTTGGAACAATTGTTAAACTATTGTTCAAGTAGCCTGTTCCGAGACGGTATTTAAGGGAATTATATCCATAATTTATAATAATTTTAGGGGGGGTATATTATGAAATTTACAGCTAGGGCAAGAAAGAATTTTGCTATATTTTCTTTGGTGTTAATGCTGGGTTTAATAGGCTATGTTAACTACAATTTAAATCAACAAGCTCTGCTTGATACTTCTAGTGAACTTGAAAAATATGAATTGACAATGATGAAAGAAAGTGACGACCTTGATGATCTATTAAGTGAAACAGCCGTATCAGGGGAAAATGAGACCGAAGACATCGCAGGAAAGGATGTTGTTCAACACGATCCTGTAGAGGATGCTAAAAATGAGGAAGGAAATGAAAAGAAACCGGATAACGCTATAATTGTTGACAGCAGAAGCAGTAGTAAGGTTAAGGAATTAGTCGAAGCCTCGGATGCGGGAATCGCTGAAACGGTTACCAGTAAAAAACTGATGAAAAGCAGTTCCTATTTTATTGAAAGCAAACTTGAAAGGGACAAAAAAAGAAGTGAAATGATTACCAGTTTAAATAGCATAATAAATAGTCAAAATATCAGTGAAGAAATGCGTGCCGAAGCACTGGGCGTTAAATTAGACACAATTACAAACACCGAAAAGGAGACATTTGTGGAAAACATGATCATGGCAAAAGGGTTTGACAACGCAATAGTCTATTTAAGCGATCAATCAATAAATGTTGTTGTAAGCAGTGAAAGCCTGACAGAAAGAGATGTTGCACAAATAGTTGATATTGTAAAAAGGGAAACAGATATTGCAATAGATGACATCGTTATTATGGGGAAAAAATGATACTGTTTGTCAATGAGGATTAGATTTGATATAATAAACTAATCAAATTGACATTCAGGGGGTGAAGTAATGGATACGACTGAAAATTTGGATTATGGAGAAGTCAAAATTGTTGATGATGTTGTGGCAACGATTGCGGGATTAGCCGCTATTGATGTTAAAGGTGTAGCCGGAATGAGCGGAGGCTTTGTGGGCGGAATTGCGGAAATGCTAGGAAGAAAAAGTCTCTCTAAGGGTGTAAAGGTAGAAATAAAAGAAAAGGTTGCCATCATAGATTTATACACCATTGTTGAATACGGAACAAAAATTCCCGATGTAGCTTGGGAAATTCAAGAAAGTGTCAAAAGAGCCGTTGAAACAATGACTGGAATTGAGGTTAATGAAGTAAACATACATGTCCAAGGTGTACATTTTCCTGAGGAGAATGAAGAACAGGAAGAAAAAAAACAACCAAAATAATTACATTTTAACCGGCCCTCTAGAAATAGAGGGCTGATTTGTGTGAACCCAAAACAACAAAAAATTATCCGTGGCAGGACAACACAGAAGGCGTTTTGTTTATTTTTACCCGGAGTAATTTGATATTGGGCAATTTCAATTTATCGGTTGCATACGGAAATATATAATATATAATGATGGTGATATATACTACAGGTATAAAGGAGCGAGAAGATGAGCAGGAGATTGGCCAGGGAATTATGTATGAAAGTGTTGTTCGATATGCATATGAACAACGATTTTGATCTGGGCAAAATAAAATATCATCTTGAGGAAGAAAACATTAGTGGAAAACAAGATGATTATATTTATACTGTACTGGGTAAGGCCATAGATAACATGGTAGAAATAGACAAAATTATTGAAGATTATTCTGAAGGATGGAAGCTCAACCGCATTGCAAATGTTGACCTGGCAATTTTGAGGTTGGCTCTTTCCGAAATTCTATATATGAAAGATATACCTTATAGGGTATCAATTGACGAAGCCATTGAATTGGCCAAAATATACAGCTCCGGTGAAACCCCGTCTTTTATTAACGGTATTTTAGGAAGCTATGCAGAAAGAGAAGATTTGAAAAAGGGAGAAAGAAGGTAAACTGTATGCAAATTAAGGCCCTCTCTGTTTCTGAGGTGAATCAGTATATAAAGAGGATTCTGGCCAGTGATCCGATTCTGGCACATATACAAGTAAAGGGTGAAATTTCAAATTATAATTTTCATAGTAGCGGACATATGTACTTTACTTTGAAAGATAAAGGCGGTAGAATTAATTGCGTTATGTTCAGGTCGGATTGCGAAAAATTAAGGTTTGTTCCTGAGGAAGGAATGAGCATGGTCTGCAGGGGATACATATCTCTTTATGAACGTGGCGGACAGTACCAGTTGTATGTCAGAAACATGGAACCGGCAGGCATAGGTGCACTTTATATAGCTTATCAACAGTTAAAAGAACGGTTGGAGAAGGAAGGCATTTTTGATGCTGAACATAAAAAGCAACTTCCCTATATTCCGGAAAAAATTGCTATAATTACATCACCTACCGGGGCGGCTGTCAGAGATATTATTTCAATTGTGTTTCGGAGGTTTCCTAAGGTAGAGTTATATGTTCTTCCTGTTTTAGTGCAGGGTGAATATGCAGCCCCGTCTATCGCCAATGCCATAGCACTGTGTAATAGTTTTTCAGATATTGATGTCGCAATTGTCGGTAGGGGCGGAGGTTCAATGGAAGAACTGTGGGCCTTTAATGAAGAAGAGGTGGCCAGAGCTATATTCCATAGCGGTATTCCCATAGTGACTGCAATAGGTCATGAAACAGATTTTACAATTGCAGATTTTGTTGCGGATTTGCGGGCGGCTACTCCGTCTGCGGCAGCAGAATTAGTTGTTCCAAATATCATAGAAATAAAGGAATATATGAATTCTGCTAAGAAAAGGCTATTAAATTCTATTAATGTTAAAACTAATACGTTACGGCAAAGATTGTATTTGGTAGAAAATAATTATTTTTTGAAGTATCCCCTAAACCCCATATACGAAAAACAGCAGTATATAGATGACCTGATACGGAGATTAAAAAAATCGTTAGAAACTAAAAAAGAATTTAAAAAAAGGCATTTAACACATATAGGTGAACGATTGAATGCACTGAATCCCCTATCTATATTTTCTAGGGGTTATTCAATAGTAAGGGATGAGAACGAAAAGGTGATTAAATCTATAAATCAGGTTAAGGAAGAACAGGTGCTGAATATAGACTTAACAGACGGCAGAATTAATTGTAAGGTCATTAAATATATAGAGGGGGAAAATAGTCTTGTCAAATCTTAATTTTGAAAAAGCACTGATCAGATTGGAAGAGATTGTTAACAAGTTGGAAAACGAAGAGTTGTCTTTGGATGAATCATTAAGGGTATTTGAAGAGGGGATAAATCTCTATCGTCTATGCAGTAAGGAGCTCAGTGAAGCAGAAAAAAAGATAAGTCTGATTGTACAGGAAAATGGCAAATTAAGGAAAACTCCATTTGAGTGTGAGGATGAGAAATAAGTGAATTTTATGGAACGGTTGAATAATTATATTGAATTAATTAACGCCCAACTTCTGAGTTATTTAGACTGTGAAAAGGGGTATAATAGTACATTAATAGAGTCAATGAAGTATAGTTTATTTGCGGGTGGTAAAAGATTAAGACCTGTCCTTGCTTTATCCTCCTATAATTTATTTGGGGATGATATCGGCGAAATCCTGCCTTATGCCTGTGCATTGGAAATGATTCATACCTATTCTTTAATTCATGATGATTTACCTTCTATGGATAATGACGACTATAGAAGGGGCAAACTGACAAATCATAAGGTATACGGAGAAGGGATTGCAATTCTTGCCGGGGATGGTCTGCTTAATTATTCTTTTGAAATCATGTTGGAAAATGCTTTCAAACAAAAAGAACATAGTCTGCACATAAGGAGCATCAAAGAAATAGCTGATGCTGCCGGAATCAGTGGGATGATTGCCGGTCAGGTGGCTGATTTGGAAAGCGAAAATAAAATTATTGATAGGAAAATCCTAGAATATATTCATTTGAATAAAACCGCGGCCCTAATTACTGCTTCTTTGAAGATTGGAGCCATTATTGGCAGGGCTTCGGAAGAGGATATAGAATGCATGAAACAAATAGGCTTAAACCTTGGTCTTGCTTTTCAGATTAAGGATGACATGTTAGATATTATGGGGGATGAAGATAAATTGGGGAAAAATATTGGCAGTGACATTGATAAACACAAATCCACTTATCCAACTTTGTTTGGATTAAAAACATCCATTGCCCATATAAAGGAACTAACAGGAAATGTAAACTCATTGCTTGGCCGATACGGAAATAGATCAGGTTTTCTTTTAGAATTGAGCAACCATTTGGCAAGCAGGGAGTTTTGATTTCGAGGAGGGACGTGAGTGGATTTTTTTAGGCTATTTGGAAACAACAGAATTTTACAGGTTGCCGCTTTATCTTGGTTTGTGGCTCAGACACTAAAGGTGATCCATACCTTTTTGGTAAAAAAACGGTTTGATTTTACAAGGTTTGTAGGCTCAGGGGGCATGCCCAGTTCACATGCGTCATTTGTAATGGGTTTGACAACCGCTATCGGGTTGACACATGGATGGGATTCCGCACATTTTGCAATTGCTCTGTGTGTTTCCTTGGTGATCATGTATGATGCCGCAGGTGTGAGAAGGGCGGTAGGAAAACAGGCAATAATTCTGAATAGAATGCTGGAAGATATGCAACATAAAAG
>DASRMN010000251.1:0-6193 GCA_035647935.1 Clostridia bacterium
GTATTTATGCTGATTATAATGTTTTTTACAATAAAATTCATCGGGAAAAAATCGTCGAGGAATTTCCGTATACAACAACACACCTTGGCTGATATAAATGGATATGTAGAGGAAATGATGTCAGGCCAGACCGTAGTCAAAGTGTTCAACTATGAAACTAGGGCTATTGAGGAATTCAACAAAAACAATGAAAAACTCCGTGAAGCCAGCACCCTAGCAGCCACATACGGTGTTATGCTCATGCCCGTCATGGGGAGCCTGTCATATACACTCTATGCGCTTGTGTCCATGGTGGGAGCACTGTTTGTTATAACGGGCCATTTGAGTATAGGAAACATTGCTTCTTTTTTACAATATACCCGTACAGTTTCAAGGCCCATTATACAGGTTTCTAATCAGCTTAACACCCTGTTCGCCGCATTAGCAGGTGCAGAAAGAATTTTCGGAATATTGGACGAGAATACAGAAATTGATCAAGGAAATGTAGAACTCATAATAGATCCTGAAGATAATAAACCATATTGGAAAGTTCCCAAAGGAAATGATAAATATGAAAAAATACCTTTGAAAGGTTTTATTACATTCAATGATGTGACCTTCGGTTATGCTCCGAAACAAAAAGTTCTCAAAAATATTAATCTTTATGCCAAGCCTGGGCAAAAAATAGCCTTTGTAGGCTCAACAGGTGCCGGCAAAACCACAATCACCAATTTAATAAACAGATTTTATGAAATAGATAGAGGCAGTATACTCTATGACGGAATAGATATCAAAAATATTAAAAAACATGACCTCAGGAGCACTATGGGGATTGTACTCCAAGATGTAAACTTATTTGAAGGCACCATTGCGGAAAACATCAGATATGGCAGATTAGATGCTACGGATGAAGAGATAGTAGAAGCCGCAAAGCTCGCTAATGCCCACTATTTTATAACTAATTTAGCCAAGGGTTATGATACTCGACTTATAGCCAACGGACAGAATTTGTCTCAAGGCGAACGGCAGTTGCTTTCTATCGCAAGGGCGGCAATAGCGGATCCGACCATACTTATACTTGACGAGGCTACATCCTCCGTAGACACCCGAACCGAAAGATTAATTGAGGAAGGTATGAACAAATTGATGGAGGGCAGGACAACCTTTATAATCGCCCATAGATTATCCACGGTTCGTAACTCCAATGCAATAATGGTACTGGAACATGGGGAAATACTGGAACGAGGGGACCACGATGATTTAATGGAACAAAAAGGACGGTATTATGATTTGAATATTGGGGCGATGGATCTGGAATAGGGTTGCTCCTATAAATAATGTACATTTGTCTAATAATATTCAGTTGGTCGGTTGGTCAGGGGTCAGTTGGCTAGGCCTGGGCAAGGGGACAGGAGTTTTTTCCCATCTCACTGCCTTCTGCTTGTGGATAAAATGGGATTTGATGGGACAAAACTCCCGTTCCCTAGTCCCTAAGCATGTTCTGGAAATGTGCATTGATAGAGGGTGGACAGGGTCGTCCACCCCTACAAAAACACAAAAACATCCCTTGGCATACAAATTTTTTAAGGTTTACAGGCCCCGCATAATATTTGTCCCTCTTCAATCCCGGCCCAAGACTCCATAAAAGCCTCACCGCACTTTGTACATACGGCAAATGGGAACAAACGGGCCTTTCCCGATATCCTCATTTGTATCTGTTGGACGTCAAATAATTCATCATCTGTCAACTGCATCAATTCCGCGCACGTTTACCGCGGGCATCAATCCATTGCTGCTTTTCCTCTTTTGTAGCTGTGCCCTCTTTTGCCTTACGATAAAGGCGCAATGGTTCATTGGAAGACTAGGGCAGAATTTTAAGGAGGATGCGTATTCCTTCGCCGGTTTTTTTATCTACCCAGCTGAAAGCAAATTTACCTATATTATTTATTATCAATCCGTCATTGCCCAATGTGCATCCTGTAACGAGTTGGACACCGTCTACCCCACAGACATCATTCTCGCAAATCGCTATATGGGTCTCATCTAATTTTTTCGGCGGTTTGTCCAGTGTCTCCAATGCCAACATGCTTGCCCTAAACCCAACTACTATACCGGGGCAAACATGTCCATGAAAATTAACTGTTTCTTGCCATAATGCTTCATTCATACATAAATCCCCCTTTCCGGTTTATCTTAGTTATATTCTGCTGTATATAGAATGTCCAACACTAAAATTCAAATATCGCATCAAATGAATTTTCAGACTTGGCATCATTGTATCCCCTTACAATAATTTTGTTGTTTTCGTGAGCCTTCAATGTTGAAAATATATCATTATTTTTCAGTTCGGATTTAAAATATAAATCCATTCGCTTCAGATTATGTATATTCATACATTCAGCTTCAGAAAAGGCATCATAGGCAAATTTACCATAGCAAATATTGTTGACATGTCCAATACAGTCTATATGGCTATTATGAACCCTGCGTTGGTCTACTTTTTCAAATTCCGGGTCGATATTGGTTGTCGGGTCAGCTTCAATGGTGAAATCCCCATCAGGTTCAGGTTTAATCACGTCAAAGGGAAGCACCCTTTTGCGATAAATTGTTCTTTTGTTTATATCAAGCAAAACAGAAAAGCTGCTCCCATGAAAAAGGGTTTTACCTTCCTTGTTTTTGAATGAGAATTCCCTTCGGAAAAAAGGTCCCTTACGCTGGGAATGCCATGTTTGTGCATGCATTTTTATTATTCCCTTAACAGGTTCAATAATTTCTACAGATAAGGAGACAAGTGCCCATGCTAAATTCCGCTCCATCGTCATATCCATGCTTAAATTTATATTATCCAGATGCAGATCCACAACCTGGCCGAATAATTTTTGATACCCGTAAGGTTTTAATATATTGTTCTGATTTAAATCGGATGTTTCGTTATTAACCTCGTATGTGTAGTCCTTTTCCATTATTTTTTCTCCCTTGTGTATGGATGGTGCTATAATTCAAAATCCATTTTAATAAGTCCTCACTCGTTATGTGTTTAATATAATTTTTATTTTTATTCTTACCTTAGAGTGACTATGACCTAGTCAATCTGTCGACCCTTTTTAATATGTTTGGTATTCTGTGCTCGCCATTTAAATTCCTAATTAGATTTGCGGCAAGATCCGTTTCAATTCCGATACTGCTAACATATAACGGCCTTTTACTTTCACCTCTGTATATTTTTATGTAATTTTTACTGTTAACAAAGTAGGATTTTGCAACTCCGATAACAGGAATTTCTTCCCCCAATGCCTTATATAAGTACCCACCAAGCCCCATTTTACCATCTTTCAACAAAACATATCCATCAATTATGATTAGATTGATGTTCCTTTTAATTTCCCCGTAAAGCTCAAGTATGCCGGGCAATTCTCTTTTGTAAAATTCGCCCGGTATGTATTTTTCTACAGGCCTTGTTATTTTGCAGCATTCGAATATGCTTTTCTCAATGGGTCCCGTTTCAAACAGTATACAGCAGGTTTTAGCATAATCTTTATGATAATAAGCATCAAAGCAAGCTATTTTATAATTACCCATCTGTCCTTCATCACCTTACCCGGCTCTTATGAATTTACATTGCTTCATGTATAACATCTACTATTTCCGCATCCGTGTTATCTTCAACAAAATTAATGACATGTTCAAAAGTGCGATCTGCCTTGGCCTTATTAATTGACACATATGCAAGCCCTAATACAATGGTCTGATGTGTGTTTTGCTCATCCGTTTCAACAATAGATACATTAAATTTGTTGCTTACCTTTGAGCATATACTTTTTACGACCCCTCTTTTTTCTTTGAGTGAATGCACCCAGGGGGCATAAAGTTTTATTATAATTGTTCTAACTATCATAGCTGAGTCTCCATGTACAAGTTCATTTTTTCCATCCGAAAATTGCATAATATACAGCCCACTGTTCACTTATAATATTTCCCTTCTGATAAAATCTAATGCCGTATTTGCTAACCTATTCCTTATCCTGTTTCTGCTTCCGCTTGAATTTATTTTTTTAGTTTTTGTAACTCCGTTTATACAAATTCCTATATATGCAAGGCCAACAGGATGCCTTTCAGTGCCCCCATCAGGTCCCGCTACGCCTGTAATGGATACTCCTATATCAGTATCTGCAACCCTGCGTATGCCTTCAGCCATTTCCTTGGCCGTTTCTTCACTGACAGCACCATGTTTCTCCAATGTTTCCGGTTTTACACCTAGGAGCCTTATTTTAGATTGATTACTATATGAAATAACCCCTTCCATAAAAACAGAAGATATTCCGGGATAGTTGATTAATCTTGCTGATAATAGTCCGCCTGTACATGATTCAGCGGTAGCAATAGTCAGTCCCTTTTCAATTAGGAGTTCGGCCACTACGGCCTCTAGGCTTATATCCCCTTCCCCATAAACATAAATACCTAATCTGTCCCTTATTTGATTTTCAACCGGAGCAATCAGCCTTTCCGCCTCTTCCCGTGTAGATGCGCTGGCCGCTATCCTAATGGTTATAGCCCGCGCCCTAGAATATGGAGCCACGGTCGGATTTGTTTGATTTTCTATAATGTCCATTATCATTTCTTCCATTTGTCCCTCACCTATGCCGGTGACATTGAGGGTTTTGGATACAAATACCTTGTCCCGATATTTCTGTAAATAAGGAATAATATAAGTTTTAAACAATGGCTTATTTTCCCTTGGCGGTCCCGGCAACAAGATTAATTTTATATTTTTATCCTCCATAATACACGCCGGAGCCGTGCCGACCGAATTTGGCAGAACAATAGCTCCTTCCGGAAAATACCCTTGTTTCCTATTTCCATCGTTTACAGGCAGTCCCCTTTTTGCAAAAAATTCTTTTATTGCTTTTAAAGATTCCTCATGAGGCACCATCTCTTTATTCAAAAATTGGGCTGCAACCTCTTTGGTCATGTCGTCTTTTGTAGGCCCAAGCCCTCCTGTGGCAATCACCAAATCCGCTCTGCCAAAAGCTATTTTATATGCCTCATGTAGCCTTTCGGCATTGTCCCCGACAACAGATTGATAATAGGTATCAATCCCCAGATTAGCCAGTTCCCTTGCAATGTACTGCGCATTCGTGTTAACCGTTTCCCCTAACAGTAATTCTGTGCCAACAGCAATAATTTCCGCTTTCAAAACTGCCACCTCTTCATCAGTTAGTTTTCCCTACGTTGTTTTTTCTTAACTGCATATATTCTATTGTACTACAAAAAACCCTTTGTTATATATCCAAAAGCAAAAACCCCTTCTTAAAGGGAAAAAAGGGTTTTGGGGAACCACAGGGGAACCATAGAGGTAGGTACCGTGGTTTTAGGTATCTTTACGCAGAATGTTTAAATACTCTTCATAAGCAAATACCCCGTTTCGTTGAACACCTTCTGTCTGTTTCAGGATACCCAATTCAATAAGTTTGTTAACTGCATTGGATATAGCGCCAAAGGAGAGATTTAGCTCCTCGCTGGTTTTTCCAATGTCAATAATGGGGAAACCTTCCAGATAATCAAACACTTTCTTGATAGTTTTAGCCGCTCTGCCGGTATTTTTTACAATTTCAATATTTTTATTATGCAGCTTCGCCAACTCATCTATGGTTTGAACAGCATCCATTGCTGATTCATTAACAGCCAACAAAAAGAATTTAATCCACTACTCAAAGTTACCCTTTGCTCGAACTTCTGCCAAGCGGTCATAGTATTCAATCCTGTTTCGCTTTAAAAAGTATGAAATGTATAGGGTTTCATGGCTTAAAAGCCCTTTTTCCATCAAAAAGAGGTTGACTAAAAGTCGACCGATTCTTCCATTACCGTCCAAAAATGGGTGGATGGTTTCAAATTGGTAGTGAATCAGAGCGGTTTTAATTAAAGACTCCATTTTGTCCCCATGATTAATAAATTTTTCCAAATCAGACATGGCTTCAAGCATATCGCCCAGGTTTAGACGAAAAAGAACCAAAAAAGAAAAACGGCACAGAAATCACAGAAACAGGTATCGCAGTTTTCTGTGGCACACAGCTCCGAATCAATTATTCCAAAATCCAGCTTAATATTATTTATCATTTGATTTTCAACTCGTATCATATCTATATTTTTAGTAAATAAATAATAAACTTATGAATTGCTACTTAAAAAGGCCCACAAATCTTGTAAATATCAGGAT
>DASRMN010000252.1:0-2938 GCA_035647935.1 Clostridia bacterium
TAATTACACCATTATAATATTTACGGGATTGTGATATATCATCTTCAAGCGCTACAAGCTGGTTTTGTAAATTGAGAAAATTTCCATCTGCCTTAAGCTGGGGATAACTTTCTGAAACGGCAAATAATGATTTTAATGCACCTGACAGAACATTTTCATTCTGGGTCCTCTCTTCAAAGGTCTGGGCGCCCATCGCCATGCTCCTCGCCCGGACAACTCGCTCCAGTGTTTCACGTTCATGTATGGCATATTGTTTAACAATTTCTACTAGGTTAGGGATCATGTCGTAACGCTTTTTTAAAAAAATATCCATAGTAGAAAACGCTTCATCCGATTGGTTACGGAGTTTCACAAAACCATTGTAGGATATGGCCAGTGTTATTAATAACAAAACAATAAAAGCAATAACAATCAAAAATATAGTCATATCGATTCCTCCTTTTTTTTAGATTAATAATACCTACGAGTTGCCATTTTAGTTATTGAACCCCACATAAATATGCCAAATACAAAAGCGATCGCCATAAAGGTAAGCATAGCCCTAGAAAAGTTACGTTTATTGGGACTTACCTCATCTAAAAAACCCCATTTAATCAATAGCACAATATTAACAATAGGAATGCCGGTCAACAGCATCATCACCACATATTGACCATAACTCATAATATCCGAACCTACAGAACCGGATCCGGTTTGCCCGGGCGTTGCACCATAAGGCCGTGCAGGTTGACCCGGTGCAGCGGCATGAGACTGTGCAGGTTGACCCGGTGCAGCAAAATGCGATTGTGTCGGCCGGACCGGTGTAGCAACATGGGGTTGCGCAGGCTGGGCCGGAGCCGGCGGGATTTCAGGTCCGGATTTGCCGGTTGTCGGCGGAACATTAGGTGCCGGACGTGTAACCGGCGGAACAGGACCCACCCGAACAGAACCTGTTTGGACAGGAGCCGCTTTGTAGGGATCAGGTTGAGCAGGTTGACCGGATGGCATCGGTTGATTTATGGACGCTCCTGTTTGTGCTCCTCCTGTCTTAGCCCCACACTTTGTACAAAATGCTGCAGTATCGGGAATTTGATTTCCGCAATTTTCACAAAACATAATTTTTCCCCCTTTTTTTGAACAATAGTTCGCAGTCGAACATTGCAAATTTGTTTACTCTCCGACACCTAGGTTTTATAAGAAAGATATTTTTTATTGGTTTGTATCCCTGTTAATTCAGAGTATCCCAATTAACTGTTAGCTGAGTGTTGGATCGTACAAATTTGATGTTCTTTGCCTTTTTATCCAACAAGCTTGCGAGTTGCTGACAAAACGGACAGCGTAGTGAACGAAGTGAATGGAGAAATGAGTGAAACGAATGTTGCGTTTGACCTACTATCGTCCAACACTCAGGTTCCTTTAGAAATGGTACCTGCTATTTGTAATGTCCATGCTGAACGGGTGGTATTTTGCCTAGTGTTAACTGAGTGTCGGACGGGTTAGGTCATAAACAATAGTTTAACAATGGTTTTATTTATTGCCGCTGCCGGCTTCAACTGAAGCAGTTTTCAAAAGAACACTTCCGCATCTCCCACAGAAATTATCACGTATATCATGTTGACTGCCGCAAGACACACAAGAAATTGTTTCATCTAAAGATTTATCGTACTTTTCAAAACATCTTAAATGTTTGTTACCATGATAACGAACATCGTCCCCTATCCTGTAATATTCATATTGGGTAGAATCATCCTCTTTTTTTAATTTATACAAAGAACCATTCTGTTTTCGAATAGAAACAATAAAATCTGTATAGGATTCTTTATATTTCCTCTTTTCGCTATCCCTTCGTATCCTAGTTTTTTGAACAATTTTTTTGTCTTCTACCACACCCTCCCAATCGGGTTTGTTTCTGCCGGGATATAAAAACAATAAACCTATAAACCAAAACATGCCGACTATAACTTTAATAACAGTAGTCCCTTCTGAATCAAGTCTTATGTCACCGATTAAAAGTAAGATAGTAGTAACCAATATGCTCAACCCTATTAGCCAAGTGAATACAACAGCACATTTCCTTCTGAAATATTTTTTAAAACTAGGGTGCCCGGTTTGATCAGACCACCCTATGCCCCCTGCTCCCAATGCAGTTTTACCGCCATACTTATTTTTCCCATGGTATTCTGCGCCGCAATTAGGGCAAATTTCCGCTTCTTTTTCGATTCGTTCTCCGCAACTCCAACAAAAAAAGTCACCATACCCTACGCGTTTTTTACCCATGCCTTTCACCCTCCCCCAAGACAATTATGTCAAAAGCCCGGGTGCCAGGGGGACGTTTCGTTTGGCACACAAATAGAACAGTAAGGCATATGAGCCGTTTTTTATTATATATTGTGTGCCAAACGAAACGTCCCCTTGGCACCCCTACATTTACATCAAAACCTACATAAATTTTAGCGAAAAATGATGGAGAAATCATCGACCTAAAGAATGAAATCATAAAGAAACCCCCTCATACTAAAGTATGAGAGGCCGATTAAACCCGATATTTATGCAGTTTTGTTTGTTATTTACTCAAATGACTTCTTAGCAGAATACTGATAGATTCTACATTGTTTTTTAAATGTTAGTTGCGCATATATTTAATTATGCGTCGTTAATCTGCTTAAAATATTTATATATTACAATTCTCATCGCGGTTTGAAATTTTGATGGTTCCAACAGTTCCCTTCAAATAAAAAACCGGAAATTCGCGAACTCGCTACACTCAAACAGCGCGCAATTTCTGCGGTTTTTTATTCTCAGATCACTGGGAACCATTACAAAATTTCAAAAGCGGTTCGCCTTGCAATATATAAATATTTTAAAGATAGTCCTTGATATAATATGTGGCACATATTTCCTGAACATGCTTAGGGACTAGGGGACGGCGAGTTCTTGTCCCATCAAATTCCATTTTATC
>DASRMN010000253.1:0-2959 GCA_035647935.1 Clostridia bacterium
CTATTGATTACAATTCCTATCTTTTTATCTTTCTTCTTCAGATTTATAGTTTTAACCATAGCATAGGCATCTGTTATAGACGTAGGCTCTGATGTAGTAACAACAATAACCTCTTGCGCCGCCAATACAAAAGAAAGAACAGCACTTGACAAACCGGCTCCTGTATCGATCAGAACAATGTCCGCATAATTATTTATTAAAAGAAGTTTTTCAATTAACTGTTGGATAGACGAAAAAGACATATCGACAAGTTCCGTTATCCCGGAACCCCCTGATATAATTTTTATATTGTCAGGACCTGAATTCATGACTTCTACAATTGATTTCTCACCATAGATAACATCAAGCAGAGTGTATTCCGGTATTATCCCAAGCGCCACATCAATATTAGCTAATCCCAGATCTGCATCCATTATAACAACCCGATTGTTTAACCTGCTCAATTCTATAGCTAAATTTATTGTAAAATTCGTTTTGCCCACACCGCCCTTTCCGCTGGTAACACATATTACCCTAGCATCCTTGGCGGTTTGTTCGGAAGCCATTCTTTTATCGTTGATTAATTCCCGTAATTTTGTGGCTTGGTCAATCATATTGGAATTCCCCCAGTAGCATATCCAGTATTTTGCTCGAGGTTATTACTTCAATGTCATCGGGGACGCCTTGCCCTGTGGTTATATATGAGAGGGAACCCGGTTCTGTTATTGCTACATTTAAGATGGAACCATAAGTGCTTACTTCATCCAATTTTGTAAATATAATTTTATAATCTTTTAAAAAACTATATCTATTTAGGATGTTTTTCAGATCACTGTTTTTAGTGGTGGAACTGATTACTAAATATGCACCCCTATCTTTTACTTTATCTAAGAGAAATACTAATTCCTGCATATGTTCATGATTTTTATGACTCCTGCCGGCTGTATCTACCATAATAATATCCCGATCATCTAAACGATTGATGGCATCATCAATTTCATCCGGTGAATATATGACCTCCAATGGTATATTTAAAATATCGCTATAGACCCTCAATTGTTCCACAGCAGCTATGCGATATGTATCCGCACTTATCAATCCGACTTTCAACCCTCTTTCAAGACTGTAGTTGGCGGCTAATTTTGCAATCGTAGTTGTTTTACCTACACCCGTAGGCCCTATAAAAAATATAACCCTTGAATCTAAGCCCATGTCATTATTACTAATATCCGAAGGTATAATTTGGGCCAAAAAATCCTTAACAGTTTTTTTATCGACGGATTGTAATTGCTCAATGTTTCCGTTATAATCCTTCAATAAGGTAGGAATCAAATCTTCGTCTACTTCATTCTCCAGAAAAATATTATATATATAGCTGTCTTTTATATCACCTGAGTTATTTGATGGTTCTAATGTGTTGGCATTTCCTATTTGACCGACCACAGTGCTCAACATGGACTTAATATCGTTTATTTCTTTTTCCAGACCCTTTTTACCGGACTTTAACGCTACTTTTTCCCTTAAATCCTGTTCTTGCGCCTTGGCCATGTTTGGGATACTATGCTTTCCACCCGGTGATGATACATCTTCAACAGCCGCTACTACCTCAACTATCGACCTTTTAAAGATACCCAATAAACCTTTGGGTTTAACTTTTTTTTGATGAAGTATTACCGCATTGGGCCCTAACTCGCCCCTTATCTTAGTTACAACATCGTAGTTATCGTTACCGTAAAACTTTTTGACCTTCATCTATATCCTCACCATCCCAATTGATTCAATTTCTACAGACGGATCAACTTCATTATACGACAAAACTGTTAAATCTGAAGTAAGTTGTTCCGTCAATCTTTTTAAATATAACCTGACAATCGGGGCTGTAATAATAATAGGTTGTTCGCCCAGACTGATTAGTTTTTGTATTTGATGGGACAAATTATTTAAAATCATCTGTATCAAATCCGGTTCCATTTCGATATATGAACCCTTGTCGGTCTGCTGGATGGATTCCATGATTTTTTGTTCCAATTGTTGATCGATAGTTATTACTTTTGCAGGCTGACCGGCTATAAATTGTTTAGTAATGGCTCTGCCTAACGCTTGTCTTACATATTCAGTGAGCATGTCCGTATCCCTGGTTATATTGCAGTGATCCGCCAAGGTTTCAAGTATAGTAACCATATCCCTGATTGAAACTCCTTCTTTTAATAGATTATATAATACTTTTTGGATTTCACCTATACTCATTTGGCCGGGAACCAATTCTTCTATCAGGGCCGGATGATTTTCTTTAACATTGTCTATTATCTTTTTAACATCCTGTCTTCCCAGCAACTCATGTGCGTATCTTTTTACTATTTCAGTTAAATGTGTTGCTATGATCGAGGGCGGATCAACAACGGTATATCCGAATATTTCCGCTTTTTCCCTTTCTTCTTCGTTTATCCATTTGGCAGGCAATCCAAATGCAGGCTCTGTGGTGTCGATGCCTTCTATCTCCCCATCAGCCGTCCCGGGGTTCATAGCCAGATAATGATCAAACATTATTTCACCCTGTGCTATTTCAACACCCTTAATTTTAATTATATAGTTGTTGGGTTCCAATTGAATATTGTCTCTTAACCTGAACATCGGTACTATAATTCCCAATTCCAAGGCACATTGCCTTCTGATCATTACTAAACGATCAAATAAATCTCCTCCTTGGCTGACATCAGCTAAGGGTATAATTCCATATCCGAATTCCAGCTCTATGGGATCCACATTAAGCAAAGGCATAACATTTTCCGGTTTTCTTTTTTCATCTGCAATTTCGGTAATTTCGTCGGGAATTGCTTCGGTTTCGGCTTTAATTGTAGCCCTTCTTAAATTTATGCCCAAGTATAAAAACAGTATAGCTAACAATATAAATGGCACTCTCGGCAATCCCGCGATAGCGAAAAAAACTAAAACCCCGGAGATTATAAACATTATCTTATGA
>DASRMN010000254.1:0-5526 GCA_035647935.1 Clostridia bacterium
GACAGATTATATAGGTATCAAATATTTGGCCTATAATTTTATGTTGATCCAACAATGTGTCCAAAAAAGAAGACTGCACCATATCTTCGTATGTATCACTGACCTGAACCCAATTTTCGTTGTTTCTATTTTGTTTATCAATAAACTGACTGCCCTCCTCAGCATTGGGCTTTTCGGTATAATAGTCACAGGTTTCACTTATTAATATATCCCCTGTAACATTGCCCCTTTTTTCGGTGCCACCGGAATTATTGAACCCCACTGAAACCTCCGGAAATAATTTAGGCATAATCGTACTCTCTTCCAAGGCCTTGACTATAGATTTATACATGAATTTCTGTACTTGTTCTTCTTTTTCAAATTTTATTTCAACCTTTGACGGATGAACATTTACATCTATTTTAGATGGATCAACATCCAGATTTAATACACAAACAGGATGTTTATTAATAATAACTTTTTCTTTATATGCTTCTTCTACCACCCTACTGATTAACTTGCTCTTTACATATCTGCCGTTAACATATACAATTTGCAGATTTCTATTGCCCCTCACGAGGTTCGGTTGGCCTACATAACCCCATAGCTTTATGTTCGGTTCATTTGATTCCAGAGGAATTAAATTTTTAAAAGTATCTCTATCAAATACGGATATTATCGCTTGGGATAACATACTATTTCCGGGAGTGGTGAATATGGCATTATTGTTATTGATATAACTAAATGATATACTGGAATTGCTGAGTGATAATCGCGCAATAATTTTACTGACTTCCACCGTTTCGGCGGAATTTGATTTCATAAATTTCAACCTCGCCGGTGTATTAAAGAACAGGTTTTCAACTATAACAGTAGTCCCTATCGGGCAGCCTATTTTTTCCCTAGTTTTGATCCCACCCCCCATAATTTCAAGCAATACCCCATAATTTTGATTTTTTGTTCTTGTAATCATCCTTATCCGGGAAACTGCCGCAATACTTGCTAACGCTTCGCCCCTGAACCCTAAGGAACCGATACTGCTCAAATCATCTATGTTTGTTATTTTTGATGTGCTATGCCGCATAAAGGCTCTTTCCACATATTCTTCTTCTACACCTATGCCATTATCTGTTACCCTTATATATCTTTTACCGCCCTCTTTTATCTCCAATGTCACCGTAGATGCTCCCGCATCAATAGAATTTTCAACCAACTCTTTCACTACCGAATGGGGAGCTTCTATCACTTCACCGGCTGCTATTTTGTTTATGGTTGAATCATTTAGTATTTCAATTTTCCTGTTCATCAACAGCCCCCCTTAAATGTGTAACCCTTTCTTGGAATCTGTATAGTATATTTAATGCATCTATAGGTGTTGTTTCTGATAGGTTTATATTTTTCAGTTCCTCTATTATTTCTATATCGACAAGATCCCCAAATTTAAACTGTTCCATACTGCTACAGGTTAAAGCGGCTTCTGTTTCTTTTAAGATGTTGTTTAAATCTTTATCCCTATTATTATTTTTTTCAAGATTCCCTAATATACTGTCAGCACGGTTTATAATACCCTGTGGCAGCCCTGCCAACCTAGCAACCTGAATACCATAGCTCCTATCCGCGCTACCCTCTAAAAGTTTATATAAAAATATAATATCGCCCTCATCTTCTTTTACTGAGACTTTATAATTTTTAATTTTTTCATAGGTCTCAGACAGCTTGGTTAACTCATGGTAATGAGTTGAAAATAAGGTCCTAGAGTTGAGCGATTTACATATATATTCAGCAACGGACCATGCAATGCTTAAACCATCGAAAGTGCTCGTTCCCCTACCTATTTCATCTATTATCAACAAACTTTTCTTGGTGGCCAAATTAATAATACTTGCCATTTCGCTCATTTCCACCATGAAAGTACTCTGCCCCCGAGATAAATCATCGCTGGCACCAACCCTCGTAAAAATTCTATCGGTTATGCCGATAACAGCATTTTGGGCGGGAACAAAAGACCCTATTTGAGCCATCAAGACTATCAATGCCACCTGCCTCATATATGTTGACTTACCCGCCATATTAGGTCCGGTCACAATTAAAAGCTGTTCCCTTTCGGTATTGATATAGGCATCATTAGGCACAAACATCCTGTCTTCTAACACCTTTTCAACTACCGGGTGCCTTCCTTCCCTGATCTCTATAATTTCACTGTCGTCAACAATCGGTCTGACATAATTATTTTCATGGGCTACTTCCGCAAAAGAACATAAAACATCCAGTTTCGCTATTGCACATGCGGTTCGTTGAATACGTTCTATGCAGGACAAAAGCATGTTACGGATTTGAATAAAGAGTTCATATTCAATGTCCATAATTTTTTCCTCCGCCCCCAACACCTTTGATTCCATTTCTTTAAGCTCGGGTGTAAAATATCTTTCGCAATTAACAAGTGTTTGTTTTCTTATATAATATTCGGGTACCAGATGTAAATTAGAATTTGAGACTTCAATATAATACCCGAATATTTTGTTATAGCCTATTTTTAGGGATTTAATGTTTGTTTTATCTTTTTCCCCCTGTTCTAATTTTGCAATCCAGTGTTTGCCCTCTTTAGATATGCTGTGGAGCTCATCAAGCTCCCTATCATATCCCCCCTTAATAATTCCGCCATCCTTTAAGGTTAATGCCGGTTCTTCCAGTATCGATATTTCAATAAGGTTTTTAATGTCTTCGAGTGGATCTATATTGTCCAGAATTTTTTCTAACAAATCTGTAGATTGGTCAGTAAATAACCGCTTTATGTTCGGTAAAAAGGACACAGATTTTTTTAATGCTATCAGGTCCCTAGGATTAGCGGAACCAAAGGCAATTTTGCCTGCAAGCCTTTCCAAATCATAAATTTGTTTCAGGTTTTCCTTTAATTCTTTTCTCAGAAGTATATCATTTTTTAGTGTTTCAACCGCATATAGTCTTCGATTGATACTCCCTATATCCAGTAAAGGCCCTTCTATCCATCGCCTAATCATCCGTCCACCCATAGCAGTCAATGTTTTATCTAAAATCCACAATAAGGAGCCTTTTTTGTCTTTCCCTCTGACTGTTTCAGTCAGCTCTAAATTTCTGCGAGTAGGTATATCCAGAACCATTATCCTGTTTAAATCATATATTTTAACTTTGTTTATATGTGTCAATACCCTCTTTTGGGTTGATTTTAAATAATGCAACAGGGCCCCTGTGGACTGAATACCGACATGTCCGGAGTAAAAACCCAAGCCCTCCACAGATATCACATTAAATTGGTCTCTGATTTGATTAATTGAATAGTTTTTTCCAAAAGCCCACGAATCGTATTCGGATATATAAACGTTAAGTTTTTTATCAACAGATTTCATAATATCAATGTAATGCGATTCCCCATCAATAAAATAAATTATTTCCTTAGGTTCTATTTTGGTAACTTCATCTATTATCTTCTGTTTTTTTTCCTGTTCGATAACCTGGGTACAAAGAAGTTCCCCCGTAGAGATATCTACATAGGTTAATCCGCATCCTTTGGCGGAAATATACATGGAAGCTAAATAATTGTTTTTCTTGTCTTCTAATAAATCAGTATCAATTAACGTTCCGGGGGTAATAATTCTTATAACATCCCTTTCTACAATTCCCTCAGCCTCGGAAGGGTCTTCAACCTGTTCACATATTGCAACCTTATACCCTTTTGAAATCAATCTATCTATATAAGCATCCGCAGCATGGTGCGGAACACCGCACATTGGAACTTTGTCGGTCCTACCCCTGGAAGTTAGGGTTATCTCCAGCTCCCTAGAGGCTATCTTAGCGTCCTCAAAAAACAGTTCATAAAAATCTCCCAACCTAAAAAACATGAGACAATCTTTATGTTTTTCTTTTAATTCTGTATATTGTTGCATCATAGGAGTTAACCTGCTCAAACTCATTCCTCCTTATCGTCCTCATAAACCTATATATGATTATAGCAAACAAATAAACCAATTTAAAATGAAATACCAACCGCTCCCGATTATAATTATGAAGGCTGTTTACTCTACAACGTTCCCATTTAAAAAAAAGGTTCTTGTTTCTGTAATTTGTACCTGTACCAATTCCCCGATTAAATTTTCTGATCCGTCGAAATTGACTAATTTATTTCCTCCCGTTCTACCCATCAATCTATCAGGGTTTGTTTTGCTCGGTCCTTCAACCAGCACTTCTACAACCCTACCTAAATAATTTTGATTAATTTCTGCACTGATTCGGTTTATTTTTTCTAACAGGCGATTGAACCTATCCTGTTTTGTTTTTCTATCTATCTGTTCTTCCATACTTGCTGCCGGAGTACCTTGCCTGATAGAATATAAAAATGTAAATGCGGAGTCATATCTCACTTTTCCCACTACATCAAGAGTATGTTGGAAATCTTCCTCCGTTTCCCCGGGAAACCCTACTATAATATCTGTAGTCAACCTAATTCCGGGTACCTTGTTTTTTAGTTTCTCAACTAGGGTCAAGTACCTTTCTTTTGTATACCTTCTGTTCATGATTTCTAACACACGGCTGCTGCCGGATTGCAGCGGAAGATGGAGATGTTCACAAACTTTATCGCATTCCGCCATGGCATCAATT
This sequence comes from Clostridia bacterium, assembly GCA_035647935.1. Lineage (GTDB taxonomy): Bacteria > Bacillota > Clostridia > Peptostreptococcales > Natronincolaceae > JAAZJW01. The sequence continues at coordinate 4,612 of DASRMN010000254.1, forward strand.
AACCTGTTAGATAAATCCTTGGGATGTGATGTCATAAATCTAATTCTTTCTATTCCCGGGACCTTGTTTAGTTCCCTTAACAAGCCTGCAAAATCAGTATTATTATTTGATGTTTTACCATATGAATTTACATTTTGACCGAGAAGCATGATTTCCTTCGTGCCATTTTGTGCGAGAACAGTTACTTCACCTACTATATCCCGCATTTCCCTGCTACGTTCCCTTCCTCTTGTATAGGGTACAATGCAGTAAGTGCAAAAATTATTGCACCCGTACATGATATTAACAAACGCTTTTATTTTATATTTACGGTTGGCCGGCAATCCTTCTATTATGTTACCTTCATTCTCCCATACTTCTATAAACATATTTGGAGACTCCATAGATTTCATCAACAATTCAGGAAATCTAAACAGATTATGTGTCCCGAAAATTAAATCCACATGCTTATATTTATCTTTTATTTTCTCTACCACCCGAGGTTGTTGCATCATACATCCACATACAGCTATTACAAGGTTGTCCTTCTTCCGTTTTAAATTTTTTAATGCCCCCAGATTTCCATATACCTTTAATTCCGCATTTTCTCTGACACAGCAGGTGTTATATATAATCAGATCCGCCTCTCCCCTGTTGTTCACAGCTGTATATCCCATTTTTTCGAGCATCCCGGATAATACCTCTGAATCATGTTCGTTCATTTGACAACCAAAAGTAGTAACAATATACTTCCTATTCCTGCCATTATTATATATTTTAAAATTTTCAATGATATCCTGTTGCCTTCTTATTTCCTCCGGCGAAACAGCTGTTTTTTCTTTTTTGTCCATGTATACCCTCCTATATACTTAACCATATATGAAATGGCTCATATAATACTAACAGCTAATGGTTATATATAATTTTGTAATTATC
>DASRMN010000255.1:0-3800 GCA_035647935.1 Clostridia bacterium
GTGGCATGGGGACGTTTTGTTTGCCACCTATTAACAAAGGAATGTGGCATGAAAAAACGAAGGTGGCAAACAAAACGTCCCCATGCCACATAAGGGGGGAATGATGTAAATAAAGGGAGGGGTTTATGCATGAAGGCATTATTAGTAATCGATATGTTAAGGGATTTTATTGATGAAAAAGGGGCGCTCACTACGGGCTCTGCAGGTGCAGATATAGTAGACTTTATCAAGGGAAAGGTTCGGGAATTTAGGGAAAAAGATTATCCTATCATTTACATATGCGATAACCATAAAGCTGACGATAAAGAATTCGATATGTTTCCACCTCACTGCATAACAGGCACCAAGGGCAGTGAAATAATTAAACAGTTAGAACCTAGAAAAGAGGATATAATAATTAAAAAGAGAAGATACAGTGCTTTTTTCGGCACAGATTTGGATTTACACTTGAGGGAGAAGAAAATAAACGAAATATATATGGTAGGGGTCTGTACAAATATATGTGTTTTATATACGGCGGCTGATGCCAGAAATTTAGCCTACGAAGTAAATATATATAAGAATGGAGTAGCATCGTTTGACGAGGAAGCACATAATTTTGCATTAAAAGAATTAGGAACAACCCTGGGGTGCGCTATATTATAAGGTGGTATGTGGCATGTGGCATGGGGACGTTTTGTTTGCCACCTATTAACAAAGGAATGTGGCATGAAAAAACGAAGGTGGCAAACAAAACGTCCCCATGCCACATACGGTTATATCAATGGGAGAGATAGGTTTATGGTATTAAAACTGTTTATATTAGCTATTATAGGGGGAGTCATAGGTTGGGTCACAAACTTATTGGCAATTAAAATGTTGTTCAGACCTTTTCAGCCTATCAATATTCCCTTAGTCAATTTTAAAATACAAGGACTTATACCAAAACGAAAAGCGGAAATAGCGGAAAGTATAGGCGAAACAGTAGAAACGGAATTGCTGTCGATAGAAGAAATTGTTGATGAATTGGTTAAAAGCAACAACAAGACAGAGATCCTGTTGATGTTCAAAAACAAAATAGAGGAAATTGTAAAGGATAGGCTCCCGTCTGTTGTTCCTTCTGTATTCAAAAAAATGATTTTAAAATATGTCGACGACATAATAGATGAAGAGGGAGACAGAATAATTACGGAATTTATAGAAGGTACGGTTGCGGAAGCTACTGCAGGTATACAGCTCAGTAAAATGATAGAGGATAGGATAAATAAATTTGAGATGGAGGAATTAGAAAGAATAACTATTAAGGTAGTAAAGGCTGAACTGAGACATATTGAAATATTAGGCGGGGTGCTGGGCTTTATAATCGGTATTTTTCAGGGCGTAATTGTTTTGTTGTTATGAAATTTTATCGCGAATTATAAGATATATCACGGGGAATTTACATTCCATTGGGTGTAAAATATTAATAAGATGTTTTGAAAAGCATTATAATCAAATATTTGATAGAGGGGTGTAGTAATAAATGAAAAGGAAAATAAAAAATAATGTGTTCTGGGTGGGCAAGGTTGACTGGGAACTGCGAAAATTTCATGGGGATGAGCTTTCTACTCATAAAGGTTCTACATATAATTCCTATTTAATACAGGAGGAAAAAACAGTTTTAATTGATACGGTCTGGATCCCTTTTGCGGAGGAATTTGTGGAAAATTTGGCAAAGGAGATTGAACTGAACAAAATAGATTATATTGTGATAAACCACGGGGAGGTTGATCATAGCGGAGCATTACCTGCTTTGATGAAACATATTCCCGATACACCAATCTATTGCACAGCAAACGCTGTCAAGTCCTTAAAAGGCCAATATCATCAAGATTGGAATTTAAATGTGGTTAAAACAGGGGATAAACTGGACATCGGGAATGGCAAAGAGTTAATATTTGTTGAAATGGCGATGCTGCATTGGCCGGACAGTATGGCGACGTATCTCACCGAAGACAACATACTTTTTAGTAACGATGCTTTTGGACAACACTATGCCATCGAAGAGTTGTATAACGATTTGGTGGACCAGTGCGATCTTTTTAACGAATCTATCAAGTACTATGCAAATATTCTGACACCCTTCAGTGCGATACTGAGGAAAAAGTTAGATGAAATCATTTCGTTGAATTTGCCGATAGATATGATTGCCACAAGTCACGGGGTTATCTGGCGGGACAACCCCATGCAGATTGTTGAAAAATATTCTGAATGGGCAAATGATTATCAAGAAAATCAAATTACCATTATTTATGATACAATGTGGAACGGCACAAAAAAATTAGCCGAAAAGATATCAGAAGGAATAAGCCTGGCGGATCCGGATGTGGTTGTTAAGATCGGCAATTTGGCCAAGAGCGATAACAATGATTTAATTACAGAGGTATTTAAATCAAAGACTGTTGTCATAGGATCGCCAACTGTTGCAAACAGCATTTTACATTCAATGGCGGGTTTTATTCATCTTATAAAGGGGATGAAATTCAAAGACAAAAAGGCTGCTGCGTTCGGATGTTATGGTTGGGGCGGCGGAGCAGTGAAAGCTATAAACGGGTTGATGAAGGATGCGGGTTTTGAGGTTATCGATGAAGGCTTCGAAAATCTATGGAATCCTGACACTGACGCGCAAAAAGCTGCAATGGACTATGGCAAGAAAATAGCTATTTCATAAAAAACACAAAGGTATTCATAGTTGAATAAACAAGATTATCCCATTGGGCTTATGGATAAACAACAAGAATGTTTATGGCACAATATTCCAATGGGATTTCCCCATACCAAAAATGTATTGTTATTTTTGTTATAATGTGTAATAATTAAATTGCGGACCGATACAGTGTGCGAAATGTATCGTTAATTAAATTGGAAAATGTCAAACAATGTTATATTATATAATAAAAATTCAGGTGTTATATAATAAACAAAGGTAAAAGGAGGGAAACTCATGTATGGAAGTGATGCTATTCATTATCCGCAAGATGAAATGAACACTGTTTTGTTACCTGTTACATCAGGATGCATATATAATAAATGTGTATTTTGTTCTATGTATAAGGATGAGGAATATTCTGAGGTTTCGTTCTCAGACATAGAAATGCAACTGATGAATACCGATACTTATACTGAAAAGTTATTTTTGGTAGGTTCGGACCCTATGTCAATAGGCTTCGAAAAAATGAAACAATTGTTGGATATGATACATTTGCATTTGCCGTATTGTGCGCGTGTGGCATCATATGCAGCCATAAGAAGTATTTTTAAATATTCGGTTGAGGAATTATCTATTCTTCATGATGCCGGTCTCAGGTTATTATATATCGGTTTTGAAACCGGCAGGGATGATATATTAAAATTGATGAATAAGGGTCATACTGTAGAACAAGCAATTCAGCAAGCAAAAAAACTTAACGAAGCGAACCTACCGTTTAATTCCATTGTAATGTACGGGATAGCAGGTGAAGGCGAATCTGTAGATAACGCGGTTGCAACTGCTAAAATGATTAATCAGTTTACAACGGAAAAATTTATTACAATGAACCTGGTGGTCATGGAGGGGTCGAGGTTAAGAGAAATGGTGCAGAATCATGAATATATCCCTTCAGGAAGAAGAGAACGATTGATAGAAATAAGAACATTTCTGGAAAATCTTAAACCTAAACAACCGATGCTGTTTGATACAACACATCCAACGAACCTGGTCAGGATGTTCGGTATATTACCGGACGAAAGAAGAAGGCTGATAAGGGAAATAAGAAATCATATAGAAGTTCATAGTAATTAAT
>DASRMN010000256.1:0-3635 GCA_035647935.1 Clostridia bacterium
TAGACTATCTATTGATTCATCCCCATATGAAATATATGGTTTACTGTAAAAACGGCAATCCTGAAATATTATATACCGACGAAGAACATTTTGATTTTAAAAGATTGGATGCTTCAGACAAACCCAGAATAGATGTGAACATAAAAAGCGCCTCGTTGGAGGGGTATATCCCGCTGGGAAGTGGCACAAATAGACCCGGGGAAAATCTTTATATAGGTTTGTCCAGAAATAGAAACTATGGTCTGCTATACGGCACCACATGTAAAATTTTGCTCAGCAGTGCTATAATTATGAGCTCTTTTATATTGTTAATTAATTGGATTATCTATAAAAGGATACATGAGCCCTTGAAGGAGGTTAGTAGATTTATCAATGAACTGGCTATTGGGAAAATACCCGGGGATTTGGAGATAGATAATTCGGGGGTGCAAGGTATGATAAAGTCACTTTATAAAATAAGAAGGCAGTTACTTGACATAAAAAATACAACAGAAACAGTCCATGAAGAAGTTGTCCTAGCTATGCTGGATATAATAGAAAAAATTGTTAAAGAATGTAATGAATGCAATGAAAGTCCCGAATGTTGTACAGGTATTACAGAGACTATATGCAAAGGAATTAAGGGGGCCATCGGTTGCAGTCTTTGGTTAAATAAGTCCGGCGAAAATCCGGAAGATTTTGAAGTCTATCGTAAAGAAACCTATTGTCTTGAGGAACAATTTCCTGTTGGGCCTCTGACTCCCGTAGCGGAGGAGTTAGCTAAAGAGGTAATAAAATGTGGCGAGATGAAAATTATTGATGATTTCGAAGCGGATGTCGATTATAAACACTTCAAGGATGCCTATCCATTGGTAATCATGGTTATTCCGGTACAAATTAAAGGGAAAACTATGGGCAGTTTGTGTATTTGGAAATCAAGAATACCCTACAGTGAAGCTTTTGATACTAGAACCCGGCAATTGTCAAGATATATAGGCAGAATTGCAGGCAGCGTAATTGGGGGCTGTAAACATGCGCTTGTGCATAGGGACCAAACCCAAGAGAAAGGCAGCCGAACGAAATGAGGATTATGTCTATAGACAGAATCAGACCGGGAATGATTGTAGGTAAAAACATTTATAGTGCCGATGGAAATATTTTGCTTAAAAGAAATGTTGTAATAACGGAAGGATACTTAGTACAATTGGACAGATTGGGAATACCGCATATTTATATCAAGGATTATGTGAATGATGACATAGAGGTGAACGATGTTATCAGGGAGGAGAGCAGGGTGGAGGCGGTAAATATAACCCGCCAAGCTATGGAAAGGGTTTATAAGGGCCAAGATTTTAATACCTCCGAGGTTAAGGCAACTGTAAATAAGATTGTAGATGAACTACTGAACAACTCCAACCTAGTACTGAACTTAATAGACATCAGAGCCCAAAATGATTATTTATATAGCCATAGCGTTAACGTGGCTGTTTTGTCCGGAATAATCGGGATCGCCCTAAATTACAATGAGGCGATGGTTCGCGATTTAATGCTGGGTGCATTGCTTCATGATGTAGGCAAAATAGGGTTGGAGCAAGAAGCAGTGGGGAAAATCCCGGTGGGTTTTTGGGGAACGGCAGAAGGTAAAAAACATTGTCAATATGGTTTTGATATGCTAAGAACCAATGCGGAAATCAGTCTTTATTCCGCGCATGTGGCTTATCAACACCATGAATATTTTAACGGAAAAGGGTATCCCCGGGGGTTAAGGGGGGATGAGATAAGTGAATTTGCAAGAATTGTGAGCATTGCTAATACATATGACACATTTTTATCAAATACTGAAAGAAATGAAGAGGTTTCTATATTGAGGGCGGTAGAATATTTAACGGCAAACTGCGGTACGATTTTTGATCCGGAATTGGTAGCTGTTTTTCTCAAAAGGGTGGCAATTTATCCTATGGGAACCAGGGTAATCTTAAATACCGGTGAAAAAGGTGTTGTAAAAAGGACCCGCAAAAATTGTCCCACGCAACCGATAGTATATATAGATACGAATTTGTTCGGGGTCAAATTTGAGCAGGGTTATGATCTGGACTTGGCGAACAAAAATTCGTATTTTATTATTAATCATGAAGAGGATCCGTAAAAAGATATGCGGGGAGAAATTATATATTCTATAGGTTGTGGATTTAAAAACATAATTGTTGTGAAACAGAAGGTGAGAATTAATGGAAAACGAAGAAGTGAACCTATTTTTTGATATTTATAATCTGGTCTTCGAAGTTGAGAGCCCGGAAATTTTTAATGGTATAGCCGAAAAAATTGTTGCCTTTCTGGGGGCCTTTTCATGTAGTTTATGGATCAGTGATTTTGAAGTCGCCGGAACAGAAACCAGATTGGGATATTATGGCCATCAAAACAGTAAAAATATAGGCCAATGTGATTATGATATATCTTGCAAGACAATAGCTGACGGAAAATCAAATATTGACAGAATTGCGGATAAGCAAAAAAACGGGTGGTTTTATATCAGTTATCCATTTAGGGATAGGAATCTGATCGGATGTTATACAGTTTGGTTCGAGGGTAGTTTTGAAAATGATTTCAGGGAAATCAGCAAAAAAACATCAACTTTAATAAGACTGGCAAACACAGTAAAAAATGTTGTGTCGCATTTTTTGTTGTGCAGAAAATTTGATTATAAAAGAATTGTCAGGGAGTTAAACACTGCACAAAAAATTCAGAGTAGTCTAATCCCTGTTGAGAGGTTCGATATTCCTAATGTGGGTATAGGGGTTCGCAGTTTGGTGGCAAAAGAAGTGGGTGGGGATTATTTAGATTTGATATATTCAGATAACAAAAAATTGGGAATAGCCGTAGGAGATGCTATGGGTTCAGGTGTCCCGGGGGCATTTGTTATGTTAATAACCAGAGCTGTTTTTCGATTATTAACCAAAACAGGGATGGAACCGAAAGCTGTATTAGAGCAGTTAAATGCTTGTTTGACACCGGAATTAGTTCAACAAAATATGTTTATCTCTCTTTTCTATGGCATATATAATCCTTGGAACAGAAATTTAAATTATGCTGTCGCGGGACATAACCCGCCCATAATATTTAGACGAAATAACAGGAAAATAGAAATTTTAGAAGGTAGAGGGATTATTATAGGAGGCAGGTATCAAACTACATATAATTCCTTCAGTGCCACATTAGAGGAAGGGGATTTATTGCTTGTATATACTGACGGGGTGAAAGACGTGAAAAATGAAGGGGGCAAACCGTTCGGTATAGACGGGATTAAAAGGCTCCTCTCGAATTATGCGGAATATGATGCGGAAGGGATTGGCAACTGTCTCGCTCATGTACTGGTTAAATACTGTAATAATAAGCTGAATGATGATGCCAGCTTTATTATACTGAAAGCAGAATGATATTTTTGGTTTTGTCCGGGTTTTTTGATGAACCGGAGAAATTTCATAAATCCATAGGATTTTATTTTTGATGCTTAAGGCCGCTTTCTGACGGCCTTTTTGTATGGAATCCATCACAGAAATTCATTTTAATAAATTTCCGGGTTTTAATACATAGATTCTTCCCGGCTTTAATAAACATATAGCACAGGATAAAAAACATAGAGACGTATAACATCTGTC
>DASRMN010000257.1:0-4102 GCA_035647935.1 Clostridia bacterium
AGCCAGCCATTCTTTTCCACCTTCTTCATCAGAAGCCCCGGCAATTAAAACCTCGGATATTTCCCATGTTCCCTTGATCGGTATCAATTGATTTTTGGGAGACACTATCCTCTCCGATGAATCCATAATAGGGCTTGAGCAGGCAGAAATGACCAAACTCATGATAAACAATAGGATTGATATTTTAATTAGTTTCATATGGTCACACCTCTTCTCGTCTTTCATTTCTCACTTCTCACCTTCTTCTTCCCGCTCAATGGGTATACTGATTATTATTTCCGTACCTATATTGCGCTCACTTATAATTTCAAAAGTGCCGTTCATCAACCTGATTATTTCATCACATATGGACAGCCCAATACCGCTCTGTGATTCCCCGGTTTTTCCCTTATAGAACTTCTCTTTGATTTTAGGTAAATCCTCTTCCGGTATTCCATAGCCTGTATCTTTTATATTAAAGACAAAATTATCGTCTTCGTAATTTGCCGTTAGAGTAATACTGCCCCCCGTAGGGGTGAATTTAAAAGCATTATCTAAAATATTGATGAATACCTGCTTCAATCTATTACCGTCGGAATAAGTGATAGGCATATCATCCTCTACAAAAACCTCAAAATCTATATTGTCCCTGATCGCTCTCGGGGTTAATTGTTTTCTTATATGGTCCACTATATTGTTTATATTTATATTTTCTTTTACTAATGTTGTTTTGCCGGATACAAATTTAGAAAAATCCAACAGCTCCTCCACCATATTGGACAATCTGTCACTTTCTTTTTCAATAATATCCAATCCGTCTGTTAAAATTTCCTCATCATCATAACTGTGCTTTAAAGTGATTGCCCATCCCTTGATAGAAGTCAGCGGGGTCCTGAGCTCATGAGACACAGAGGAAATAAAGTCATTTTTGAGCTCATCTTTCTTTATAATCTCCTCCGCCATATAATTCAAGGTATCCGATAATTTCCCAATTTCATCGTCATACTTCTTTATACTTCTGGTTTTAAAATCCCCTTTTGCCATCTTTTCCGCAGCCTCGGTTACGCTTTTCAGTGGATCTACTATAGTTTCCGCCAGCAAAACAGAAACAAATGCAGATATTAAAATTACCACTACACCGAATCCTACAAAAAGTATAGCTGTCGAATTTATATCCTGATTGATCTCTCTCAAGGAAGTTATAAATCTCAGAACACCGACAATATCTCCCCCGGATTTTAACGGATAGGAAATTGCCATAACCTTATGCTTATCATAGTCTACCTTTCCGATCCAGCTGCCTTTTTTCCCCTCAATGGCTTTTATCACATCCTCTGTCTCTATGATATCGGGGGGAATAACTCCGATGGAATCCATCAATACCTTCCCGTTCTTATCCAATATCTCCACTTGGGCCCTCGTCTGTTTCCAAAAAGTATCTACATCATTTAATATGTTTTCATTAAGAGTCACATCGGCAAAATACCGTGAATATAGATCGGCCGATGTCCTAATTTGGTTATATAAACTATCTTCTAAATTTTTATAATAATTTTCCTTGACTATATTGATCAAAAATATTTCAAGAATAACGACAGTTATTACGGAAATGAATATAAAATTAATTATTATTCTTTTTTTGATACTTCTCATATTTAATAACCTCTTAATCTATAACCTATCCCCCATACGGTCTCTATAACCGAAGGATTTGATGGGTCATCCTCTATCTTTTCTCTTATTCTCCTCACGTGAACATCTACCGTCTTCATCTCTCCAAAATAACTTTTTCCCCATACTATGTTTAAGATTTCATCCCTGCTCAATGCCTTGTTTTTATTTTGCATAAACATTTTCATCATGGAAAACTCTATAGGCGTAAGTTCTACCTCTATGCCTCTCTTATAAAACCTCTGGGCTTCCAGATCCAATTCCAGTTCCCCCGAGACTACAGTCTTTTTAGACTGATCCTTTGCACTCTCTATTTTTCTGAGATTCGCCCGTATTCTGGCGATCAACTCCAATGGGTTAAAAGGCTTTATCATATAATCATCCGCACCGAGTTCCAGTCCCATTATCTTGTCCATATCCTGGCTTTTTGCAGTCAACATAATGATGACTATATTTGGTACCGCTTCCCTGATACGCTGGCATACCTCAAAACCGTCTATTCCGGGAAGCATGATATCAAGGACAATTACCCCCGGCTTTGTCCTTCTCACTATTTCAAGTGCCTCTTCGCCGGATACGGCTTCCAACACCTCAAAACCTTCTCTATTCAAATTGATCGATAAAAATTTTCTGATTGAAAATTCATCCTCAACAACTAATACCTTAATCCTCTCTTCCGCCATGTATGGCACCTGCCTTTTTATGTTTTTTTAAATCGATACCCGCTTACAGGGTGCACCCCCTGTAACTATTTTGACGGATCATTTGAACCAAACAAAATAATGCTACCCCAGAATATAATAATCTAAAATAAAAAACATGAATCCGCCATCTAAGCCTTGAGAATCCTGTCCAATGCTTTGACGAATTTTTTCGTCTGCTCAATAGTTCCCGTGCTCACTCTAAGCCAGTTGTCCCAACCCCATAAAAATCCGGGCCTGATTATAACACCCTGTTTCATCAATTCTTCAAATACTAATTTAGAATGGACACCCGTGTTTGCAAATATAAAGTTTGCATTAGATTTTACATATTCCAGATTATTGTCATCGAAATATTTTTCCATAAGCGCCAGTGATTCATAATTTAACTTTACTGTTTTTTCAATATGTTCCTCATCTTCCAATACTGCTAAAGCCGCTGCCTGGGCTAATGAATTGACATTAAACACATCTTTTACCTTGCCCATCTGTGAGGCTATCTCCTTAGATGTGAGCACGTATCCCACCCTGATCCCGGCAATTCCTCCAACCTTAGAAAATGTCCTGAGTATAATAGTATTTGGCCTTTTTTCCAAAATATCCAATGTCTCCGGATATTCCGGATTGACTTTTGCATAATTATAGTATGCTTCATCGAATAGAATAACAATATCTTCCGGTACCTTAGCCACAAAATCATCTATTTCATTTTTCGTTAAAATGTTTCCCACAGGATTATTAGGGTTACAGATATATATTATTTTTGTTTTATCGTTAATTTTTTCCACAAAACCGCCTAAATCGTGTTTATAATCTTTCAACGGTAACTTATTGATAACTCCGCCCATATTGAGTACACTGGTTTCATATAGACTGAATGTGGTATCCGCCATTATGGCTTCGTCCCCATGGCTTATAAATGTCTGGGCCACCATGGATAGGGTTTGCTCGCCGCCATTGCCTACGATTATATTTTCATGGGTTAAATTAAATTCTCCGGCAATAGCCTCCTTTAATCTCATTGCATAAGAATCTGGATAAAAGTTAATATTTTGTGCTTCCCTTATGATTGCCTCTACCGCTTTTGGCGAAGGCCCTAAAGGATTCTCGTTGGATGCTAATTTCTCTATTTTATCTATGCCATATTCTTTTTGGACTTCCTCAATCGGTTTTCCCGGTACATACGGCCTTAATGACTCCTTTCTGAACAAATTTTTATCCATAAAAAACACACCCCTTTATATTTAATTTAAAATTCTATGTCGATCAATTTTCTATTAAGTGTTCGAATTTTTATATGCGATATAAGCGAAAAACCCCTTTATATCGACATCATTCTCTTTTAGGAAATCTATTATTTTATTATATCGCATTTCATATTGAGCTGTTATTTTGTCATATTTTGCGATCTCCCTATTGGGATGTTCTATATCCCTGCCCGATATCTTTTTAATATCATCATATATCGCAATTTTTGTCGGAGTCGTTCCCGGGTTTATCGCAAGTATTTAAAAAGACATTTCTTCCCCTCCTGTGTTCGTAACCATCTTATATTATATTATAATATCAAGCTTTGTGCCAGATTAAGTTTTTGCCATTGACTTAACATCAAAACAATGCTAATATTAAATTACAAATAAACATAGAAAATCCTTCAGGGCAGGGTGAAATTCCCCACCGGCGGTAAAAGTCCGCGAGTCTATTTTGATTGAACCGGTGTAATTCCGGTACCGACAGTAAAGTCTGGATGG
>DASRMN010000258.1:0-9177 GCA_035647935.1 Clostridia bacterium
AAATACCACGATATATGGTACCCCTACCTGTCTGGATAATAAAATATGTTCCCTCGTCTGCGGCATCGGGCCATCGGCTGCCGAAACCACCAAAATTGCGCCGTCCATCTGCGCGGCACCCGTGATCATGTTCTTTACGTAGTCCGCATGACCCGGACAGTCCACATGAGCATAATGCCTGTTTTCTGTCTCATATTCTACGTCTGATGTAGAAATTGTGATTCCTCTTTCTCTCTCTTCCGGTGCCTTATCTATTCTATCAAATGTCACTACCTCTCCCGTACCATATTTCATATTTAATATTTTTGTAATTGCAGCCGTCAATGTTGTTTTCCCGTGGTCCACGTGACCTATTGTTCCAATATTAACATGTGGTTTTGTTCTTTCAAATTTTGCCTTAGCCATTATTAAATCCTCCTTATTTAAAAGGTTTTTTGTGCTTTTTGAATTTTTTATTTCGAATAATTCTATACATTGATTATAGCTTTTATTTACAGCCTAGCATTATTAAACCTATTATGCATAGGTTTCGTCTCTTTCTTCTAAATATTTCTCCAACTTTCTTTTTACTCTCTGGAGTGCATTATCTATAGATTTTACATGCCTGTCCAAATCATAAGCAATCTCTTGATAAGACCTTCCTTGTAAATAGAGAGTGAGCACATTCCATTCCAGACTGCTTAGGATTTCTCCTATTGTTTCTTCTATATGGATCAGTTCCTCCCGCGAAATCACTAATTCCTCAGGATCCGTAATTTTGTGTCCGGAAATTACATCCAGTAATGTTCTGTCGGATTCCTCATCATAAATCGGTTTATTTAAAGATATATATGAATTTAGGGGAATATGTTTCTGCCTAGTAGCAGTTTTAATAGCCGTTATTATCTGGCGCGTAATACAAAGCTCGGCAAAAACCCTAAAGGACGCTAGCTTGTCCGGTTTATAGTCGCGTATTGCCTTATATAATCCGATCATGCCCTCTTGTATGATATCCTCCCGATCGGCACCGATCAGAAAATATGACCTAGCCTTAGCGCGAACAAAATTTTTATACTTTCTAATTAAATATTCTAAGGCGTCTATATCACCATCCTTCGCAACTTCAACCATTCCCTCATCCGTTACTCCACAGTCTTCAACAACTTCTTTTGCTATACCAGCGCTCAAACTTACCGCCCCCAACATTTTAGTAAAAGTCCGTGTTTTTTATGATTTCATTATAGCTTAACATATTATGTAAAGTCAAGGAGTTTCAATATCCCCTTCTCAATTTTTCAAGTCTTTTCAGGATGGAAACACCCAGTGCATCGCTTAACGTGTTTCTTTGTATCCTGTCTGTTTCAATTTTTTCATTTATTTCATTTTTTATTTGATCAAACATTTCGGCCATCTCCTTGACCGAAATTCTGGTAGCTCCGCTTCCCAAAATCATTTGCTGTTCTATTCTATCATCAGTGACAACCGCCACTCTGTTATTCTTAGATAATTCAACTATGTATCTTTCTATATAGGAATCCGCTGTTTCGTATTCTTTGGTAAATACTATTTCCACTCCCTTCAGTTTTTGTTTATTGCCTATATTTCCTTTTACTAAATGCCCATCAAATACAATAATAACGTTTATGTCCCTAAACGCACCATATTCAACCATCACATCTATAAGTCCGTCTCTGGCTGTTTCCAGACTTTCTTCCATCAAGGATTTCAATTTGGGCCAAGAATTAATAACATTATAACCGTCTAAAATCAGATATTCTTCCAACGTTCTGTTCCTGCCTAACCACTGGCATTTACTTTTTGCCTAAACACCTCATACATCAAAACCGCTGCCGCTACCGAAGCATTTAAAGATGATACTTTTCCCACCATGGGGAGCTTAACCAAAAAGTCACATTTTTCTTTTATTAATCTTGAAATTCCCCTGCCTTCACTTCCTATAACCAGAGCAATAGGCCCCCTTAAATCAGCGTTATAATGTTCTTTTGCGCCATCCATGTGCGCTCCGACGACCCAAATACCTTTTTCTTTGATGCGATCAATGGTTTGAGCAATATTGGAAACCCTTGCAACAGGCACATATTCAATAGCGCCTGCCGAACCCTTGGCAACAATCGCCGTAAGGCCCACAGAACGTCTTTTGGGAATAATAATACCGTCTGCTCCCACGGCGTCGGCTGTTCTTATAACAGAGCCCAGATTATGCGGATCCGTTATTTTATCTAAGATTATAATAAAAGGATCTTTGCCTTTATTGTTTGCACTTTTAATAATATCCTCAAAATGCACATACTTGTAGGCTGCCACAAAAGCGACTATTCCCTGATGAGCATTTGACTTTGATATCTTGTCTATCCCTTGTCTCTCTACGTATTGAATGGGAATGCCTTTATCTTTAGCCTTCCCTAATATTTTAATTAAAGAGCCGCCTCCGGTGCCCTTGGCGACTAAAATTTTATCAATTTCACGGCCGGACCTCAGGGCCTCCATAACAGGATTTCGCCCTTCTATTTTATCCATTGACACCCTTTTCCTCTCTCGGCTTATTTTTTACCGAACATTTTTCTCATTTCCTGCTGCCTCCCGCAGCTCAATTTTCCTTCTTTGCATTCTCCTTTTATACAAGGGGGAAGAGCTGTTTCGTATAATATATCTGATAGATTTCTCAGTATTTTCAATTTCTTAATAGACAGGTCTCTGATTTCCCATTGTGCGTTAAAACATATCCTGTCGGCCAACATCCCGCTGTCTATTCTAGCATTTGTAGAAATTATCAATTTTATTTGATCACAGTTTAGTATAAAAGGTAAAGCTTTGTCTCCCCCATATTCATTCAGTATATACAACCTGAGGTCTTTAAATTCATTTGCTAGGTTTAGAAATTCTTCACAAAACTCTGATCTCTTAATACTTGGGGGTACAATGGCATCCCTTTTTGTATCCGTAATTACATTTAAAATATCTTCCCTATGATTTTCGGAGAGCCTATGCCTGATTTGCTGATGATATGTCACCATACTGCACATCATGCCAAATGTTGTCCTAGCCTGTTCTGCAACACTATCGTGGCCATATCCTAGGACCCTCTTGGCTACTCCCTTAGCCTTTTCATCAGCATTGTCCCCCCATTTCGTTAGGGTTTCAGATGGTACATCAGATGAAGTACTTGTCAGGGCCCCCAATCCTACCTTTAAATTCAAGTTCTCAAATCCGTTTATATATATCATGTCGTTTGTTTTGTCTATTTTTTTCATATATTTGTTATAAAACTGTTCAATGATTTCGGTTTTTTTTGTGCTGTCATGAAATGCGGGCAATTGTTTTACTAGGATTTCAGGCAAATAATCAACAATTTCTTTTCTAAAATCGTCAAACAAACTGGAATACTTTTTATCATTTATTAACAGAAACAAATTATAAAGTTTATCTCCTGTCATTGCTATGGACATATTTGTTTTTGTGGCAAGAGGCAAAATATATCGTGCATCTTCTATGGGTATCCCGTATTTATAGTTTTCCGCCTTTGGCCTTCCTTCAAATTTTCCTGCCTTTGGTTCAGACATCTTGGCATATAATTTAAAAGCCTTTTCAATCAATTCCACGGCTTTTATGTTGTCAGTTTCATTTAATTGCGGGATTTCATAGGATGGTTTGTCCATAGTTACATATCTTTGACTCTGCTGTACATATGAATCCTTCAATTCGCATAACAAGGTGCTCTGAATTCTATTTATTCCTTCCGTAACAAAGGCTATATTAACGGTTTTTAAAATTTCTTTCAATATGCCCTTATTGATTGTTTTGCTTTTATTATCTTCCAGCCACAGAGCCACATCGTACAGTTCCGGGCTTTCAAAATTTGTTATTTTCATGGTAAAATTCCCCTCGGGTTGATACTGTATTAAATTATACATTATATATCGGTTTATGAAAAGAGAAAAACCCTATAGACTCCTTTAGTACTATAGGATTCATCAATACAATAACCCCCTTGTGCCAAAAGAAAACATACCAAGTTGTCACAAGGCAACAGGGTGACCCCTATTAATAAAACAATTTTGTATATTCTGTCTGTGTATTCGCAATATGATAAATGTAAACCGTGTTTTCAATCAGCCGATAAATCGCCACATGCTTTTTACAAATTACCATACGGTATCCTTGCCCATTCAACCAATCGTCCGGTAACATAGAACCTGAATTTGGGAATGTCTCTAGGCGTTCTATAGTATCTAAAATGTGGTTAATGACCCCCATTGCTGTTTCTGCGTCAAACTGAATTACATAATAATCCTCAATCTGTTTTAAATCTTCCCAAGCAGAAGGTAGAATTTCTATCCTATACTTCATTTATCCGTTCCTTCAACCGTTTTCTTGCTTCAGGGACAGTAATGGTTTCCGCCCCATTTATCCGTTCCTGCTCTGCCTGCAGAATTTTTAAACGGAGATCTAGTATCTGTTCTCGTTTTTCGAATGCTTCTATGCTCATTACAACTAAATCCCCTTCACCGTTTTTTGTGATGTAAATCGGTTCTTTCGTTTCCTTTGCAAGTTCCGATATTGAGGAATAATCATTTCTTAACGTTGCCGACGCCTTTATAATCATATTTACACACCCCCCCGTATCATTTCCTTGATATAATTATACCTTTATTGTTGTATCAAGTAAAGATTTTTATTCTGCAAAAATTGTAAAGCACCAAGGACGATTCACTGCTACGCTATAATTCTTTTTCTGCGAAAATTTTAAGAGATGTTAACATGGAAATGCCTATAATTAAAATATTTCCCAAATCCAGAATCGTGTTTTTAGTTGTGGGAGACAGTGTTTTTAATGCCAAAAAAACGAAATTCACGTTCCCGAACAAATTCATAAACAAGGATGGGCCCATGGAAAATAAAAAAATTACAATCGTAAAGACAAATCGTGCTTTTACAACCCCATATTTAAATTCAATTGGTGTATAAGTATCGAACATTACCGCACCCGCCAACATAGCCACCAAAATCGAGGATAAATCAAAAATAACTGCCTTGTTGATAAAAAGAGTAACAAGAAAATGTGCCGCAATACAGTAAATAAAAGCAAATTTCATCCTCATGCCTTTTGAGAGTGTACCGATTTTTTGACACGGATCTAAAGAAAATCTGTCCATATAATTTTTATATTCCTCTTCGCTCCACCCTGTATAATTGGTCAGGGGTCAGTTGGTCGGGCCTGGACAGAGGACGGGATCAAAATTAACGTGACAAAGGGGGACACGTCAGACTGTGTGAAAATTGTCATTCCGGATTTCAGCTTTGTGTCATTCTGAGACCGGCAGTATTAACGGTACTTACGAAGAATCTCGCTTTTGGGGATCCTTCGCGGGAGGGTTTATTCTGTACGTCTCAGGATGACAATAAGTAAGAAAAGTGCTTTTTCACACAGTCTGACGTCCCCAATTTGTCATGCATTTGTCATGGTTAACAGGGCCCCCGCCCCTTCCTTCTGTAGGAATTTATTGAAAGCACTATAACCAACGCACCGGCAATTGCCATAGATATCATGAGTGTTTCACTTCCGTGTTCAGCAACTTTATCAAATTGTTTTTCTACAATCGAAAGCATAGTATTATATAGACCGAATCCGGGCACTAGAGGTATAATACCGGGTATTATATAAATGGTAATAGGATTTTTGTCTATAATTGCAAAATATTCACCGATTAAGGCTATGCTCATAGATGCTATAAAAGTAGAAAACATGACAGAACCAAACAGATTTCTGGTGAGGGTATAAATAACCCAACCTAATCCGCCGGCAAAACCCGACTTAATCAAGGCAGACTTAGGTGTGTTGAATATTATGGCAAAACCCACCGTAGATATATATGCATGGGAAAAGTTTTTAATATACTCAATCATAATAAATACCCCCCAAGCAGAACAAACCAGATTTTCAGGACAAACCCGACCCCAAAAGCGATTGATGTTGCAATAATTACAGCTTCCGTTGCTCTCGATAACCCCGATACAAGGTCACCCGCAATAGAATCCCGAAGCGCATTTGTAATGGCTACACCGGGTACCAGGGGCATAATAGCACCGGTGATCACTTTATCTACATCTAAAACCGTATTTGTCAAAAGAATAATATGAGTAAATAAAACAGTCAATAAGGCGATCGTTGTCCCCCCCACAGCACTTGAGAAAAAAGGTGGGATTTCCATATCGCCCAAGTAATTCAATATATAGGATACAATACTGCTGATTACAAAAACGACTAAAAATATAGTAAAATTGCCACCGAATAATAGGGCGAAAAAACCTCCGGCCAATCCCCCGCCGGCTAAGGCCTTGGTATGTTTTGAATAGGGTTTTAGATTATCAATCGCCTTCAATGCCGACAAGGCTTCATCCAGAGGTATATTGCCTTCAACAAATTGTCTTGAAAAATTATTTACCCCGGCCACTTTATTTAAATTGATTCCTCTACATCTTATACGTTTGATATAGGAAACAATTTCATCTTGGGTTTCTCCCTTACTGTCCATAGATATAAATATGCCTGTGGGGGTAACATAGGCTTCTAC
Source organism: Clostridia bacterium (assembly GCA_035647935.1). Classification (GTDB taxonomy): domain Bacteria; phylum Bacillota; class Clostridia; order Peptostreptococcales; family Natronincolaceae; genus JAAZJW01. The sequence goes on from DASRMN010000258.1 coordinate 6,573, forward strand.
ATATTGTAAACCCTTAGACTTACACAATCTGGTTATTGTGTCCTCAACCCTGTATGTTTCAGCCCCGTTCTTAAGCATTATTTCTCCTGCATATAGGGCTATTACCAATAATTCTTTCTTGTCAACAGACATCGTATCGACAGACATTATATCCCTCCTTTAAGGCGAACCGGGTACGGTTCCCCCGGCCCCCCGAATGCAACAGGAACCATCCCCAGTGCATTCTGCCCCCGGCGCTTTATAGTTTTTCATCAATATATAAAATGCTGGGATTAATCCAATAACCCATTTTATCTGATCTGAGATCTATGCTTATATCTACATTATTAAAAATAAGTAAGCCTTTGATTTCAGAAGTTTCAAATTCCATGCTCATATCTTCTATTGTAGCGGAAGGTCTGTTTGCTTTCCCCAATGGATACCTTTCCAAAACCTTATCTATATATTCATTCATATCCATATTCACTATTGTCTTGTCATTCAACAATATCTTTAAATAGGGTACTCCATAGGGTTGATTTGCTTCCCAGTAGATTTTATAGACCCCTTTGTTTCCATTGATAGTCACATGATCTTCCCCGCCATAACTATCCTGCATATTAATTGCCCAACTATAATCTCTGATATCAACAGCTCCCTGAGTTAGGTGTAAATATGTTCCCATATGATTATCTGCTATTGCACTGTTATGCTTCGGGAAGGTCTGTTCAAAGCCCAGATTTTGCTTAAATACATCATTTTTTCTAAAATCCTTATCGAACCAAACGGGCATTTTCACGTCCTCCAAATTTGACAAATACAATACCGAATCCGTAATTGATTCCCTTACGCCTTGTTCAGGTTCTTTTGTTGCAGGAACAATTTTATGTTCTTTAAACATCCCTTCTTTTTTAAGAATACTCTCCAATCGGTTTACCTGTGCCGTAACAGGAAGGGAATTATATCCAATATGCGGAGCAACTGAAATTATGGCCAAGACACTCACAATAATAACTATGATATTATGCGATTTTTCCTTTTTTATCATCAAAAGAATTGCCGCCGATAAAGCTACTATCCATATCAGTATGAAAAAATATTCTGTTGTTTTAAGACCGTATTTTTGCAACTGTATAACAAGTGCCCAAGCTTCAACAGCCGAAATAAGTATAACTGCAATTGAATGTATTTTTTTATAAAACATTGCCAAACCTGTCCTATAATGAGTAATCATAATATGCAGCCATATTCCTCCCATTGCATATGAAGACGCAATTGATGAAAGTTGAACGAAGGGAACCCGCATCCCTTCCATAATTGTTTTTCCTACCCATAATATCAACACAAGGGTTAAAGCCAACATAATCGGAACCATTATATATTCAAACAATACCTCTATAAATCGGGGCTGTTTTTGTGATATTTCCCTTTGTTCATCGACTACCCCTTTCCTGAAATCAGGAAAATATCCTATAAAAATAGTGAACGCTAAAAAACCGCTTATCGTCCCTATGTAGCCGTAAATTTTGCTGCTTAAACCTCCATAAAGGAGTGCTTGAATGGCCCCTGCTACTCCGGATGCCCCACCCATTATTACAAGCCCATAAAGAAGCGCTATAAAAAATGACTTATGAATCATAAAAAATGCTTTTGAAAAATCCGACTGTTCTTTCGGATATCCTGCTAGGATATTAAATAAAAGAAGACTCACAAATATTACTGCACTTACTCTCGCAGCAGCCAATACAGAGACCCTCTGGTAACGCATTGCCGAAAATTCAGGATATACTCCGCTGAAAAAATAAAGAAGAATAAGTGTTAAAATAGTTGCTGCAATTCCGAGAACATTTGCAATTATAAATGATTTTTTGCTGTTGAACCTGCTTTGTGCCGCGGTAATCACTGCAAGGCTGAATATAGCCCCTAAAGCAAACGATAGGTGCAGACAGTTGAAAATAAAATTATATGCTTCCTGTTGTGGCCAGTCTAAATGAATTCTGATTATTGTAACAATAGAAAATGCTGCTGCATTCGCAATAACTGCAGGGTATCTCTTAAATGCTTTTATTGCACCTTTAAAAACTTTTGATATAACTCGAACTATGTTTCCCATAATGGTCCTCCCTCATTTGTTTGAAGCAAAAATAACCGTCCCCAACGCTCCTAACGCTTCACATCGCTTCGTTAAATTTTGGGTATTGAAAACGAATTTTGATTTATATATACCCCTAAAACTATTTTGAAAGCTGTATGTTTTAGATATTTTTTTATATACTTATTATAACAGATTCCCATCCTATTTCCATTCCTGATAAATTTATTGTTTTTCCGGATGGGATATAAGGACGGAAATTCTACCCCTAGGACAAAATGTCCCGTGATAGCAAAAATTATAACAGCTTTCCATATACGTTCCCCAAAAATGAGCATAAAAAGGCACCCTGTATCAGATGCTTGTTTAGGTTATTGCTGTTGGTTCGTGTTAGTCTGATAATGCGACATTAACAATAGTTTAACAATGGTTTAACGATGGTTTAACAATTGTTTTAAGGTTGACTGAGATCCGGTTGGACACAATGGGGCCGGTTCCTCTTGTGTTGTGTCTTTCCAACAACACAAAGGGACT
>DASRMN010000259.1:0-4178 GCA_035647935.1 Clostridia bacterium
ATATATTTATGATTTAACTTTGAAAAACGCTCAAATTTAGGGGGATAAACATGAAAAAATTTTTGTACATATTGATAATTCTTATTGTATTAGGCATAGGCTCTGTGCTATTCCTACCCTCGTATCTTTCTACCGTCACCAACTCTGATGTTGTTGAAATAACGGTTCCTGAGGGTGCCTCGTTGAGCTATGTTTCCAACATACTGTTTGATAAGGGTGTGATTAAAAGCAAGCTTTGGTTTCGCCATAAAGCCAAGGAAGCACAAATCGATCAAAAAATCAAACCCGGTACATATTTAATACCGTCTAATTCAACCTTTGAAAACATCTTCGCATTGTTAGAAAAAGGAGTTGCAGATAAATACACCGTGCTAACCATACCCGAAGGGTATACCCTTTACCAAATAGCACAAAAAGTGGAGGAACTTGACCTAGGTACTAAAGAAGAATTCATTGAAGCTACAGAAAAATATTTTAACAACAATTACAGTTTTGATACTGCAAATCTTTTTTTCAAACTGGAGGGATACTTATATCCGGACACTTATTATTTCACCAAAAAACAAACCATAGACGACATAGTTAATCAGCTCACACAAACAATGGACAATGTATTTACAGAAGAATATGTAAAAAAAACGGAAGAACTGGGTTTTTCAAAACACGAAATGCTGACTATAGCATCCTTAATAGAACGCGAAGCAAAACACAATGCTGAAAGACCGGCTATCAGTGGGGTTATTTATAACAGATTGGAAAACGGTATGCTTTTACAAATCGATGCCACCGTTATATATGGAATAGGCGAAGGAAAAGAACATAAAACTACAATATATCAATCAGAATTAGATAAACCCGGTCCGTTTAACACATATACGGAAGAGGGGTTGCCTCCGGGGCCCATTGCATCACCGGGAAAAGAATCTATAAAAGCGGCCCTATTTCCTGAAAAACATAACTACTTATATTATGTGCTGAGTCCGGAAGAAGATAAACATGTGTTTAATGAGACCTATGACGAACATTTGAAAGACAGGGCTAAATATGTAAACAGAAATAAAAAATAATTTGACGCGCAGGTTTGTTTTATCAAACATTAAGAAAATGAAGAAACCGGGCTTGGACTATTTGTTCATTTCAAAATAAGCAAATATTCCAAGTCCGGCTTCATATATTTATAATGTTTGTGACTTTATAGGCCATTCATCCGGAGGGCAAGCCCATCCGGTTTTCTGGCTAGGGCTTTATAACAAAAAAAGGTATAAAAACTATCTTTAAATAATTTTTACACCTTTTTGTGGTAAGGCTACAGGTTTTCAATTCCTATTACATCATATCCCGCATCTTCAACTATCTCCCTGATGTTTTCGTCTGATAGTTCCGTCGAAAGTTCTACTGTTGCGTTCTTGCCTGTTAAATCAACTGTTACTTCTTTTACCGCTTCTTGCTCTTTTAACGCTTTTTCCACCCTTGCTGAACAGTGTTCACAATTCATTCCTTCTATTAATATCTTCTTTTTCATTTTTTATACCTCCGGAATTAATTTATATACTGAAACAACTCCTGTATTCATCTATTTGTAATGCAACAGGAACCGTCCCCAGCGCATTTACAATGTCGAAAATGAGGGCCTAAATTTCCTCAACCTCAAGGAATTTGAAACCACGGAAACTGAACTCATCGCCATAGCAGCCGAACCTATCATAGGATTTAGCAGTGGTCCTCCAAGCAAATACAATACCCCCGCCGCAATCGGAATTCCTATGGAATTATAACCCAGCGCCCAAAATAGGCTCTGTTTGATATTCACGATGGTTTTTTTGCTCAATTGAATAGCCGTTGCAACATCTCTGAGATCACTCTTCATCAACACAATGTCCGCAGATTCCATGGCAACATCCGTGCCGGAGCCTATTGCTATACCGATATCGGCTTGGGCAAGTGCCGGCGCATCGTTGATACCGTCCCCGACCATTGCAACCTTCTTACCCTGTTCTTGAAGCTTTTTAACTTCATTTGCTTTATCCCCCGGTAAAACTTCCGCGAATACCATATCAATTCCTACCTGTTTGGCCATGGCTTCTGCCGTTCTTTTGTTGTCCCCGGTTATCATAACTACTTCTATGCCCATGTTATGGAGGGACTTTATAGCATCCTTGCTGCTTTCTTTTACAATATCCGCAACAGCAATTATGCCTGCCAACTTTCCATCTATGGCAATGTACATAGGCGTTTTACCTTCTATCGCCAATTTATCCGACTCATTTTGAAGAGTAATTTCTATGTCTTTATCAGTCATTAACTTTTTGTTACCAAGCAGCACATCCCGATTTTCAATGACAGCCTTTATGCCATGGCCTGGGATAGCCATAAATTGTTCCACATCTTTTAATTCCAAGCCTTTTTCTTCCCCCGCTTTCACAATAGCCTCACCCAGCGGATGTTCCGAACCTCTTTCCGCAGACACCGCAATTGCTAAAAGTTCATCTTCTGTTATTCCTTGTTCTGCGATTATATCCGTTACCTTGGGAGTACCTTCTGTAATTGTACCTGTTTTATCCAATATAACCGTGTCGGTTTTATGTGCTGTTTCCAGAGCTTCTCCACCCTTGATCAACACTCCGTATTCCGCTCCCCTGCCCGTGCCGACCATAATAGCCGTAGGTGTTGCTAAACCTAATGCACAAGGACAAGCGATAATCAACACCGATATAAACACAGTTAAAACAAATTCAAGTGATTTTCCTGTAGCAAACCATATACCCCCGGATATAACGGCTATTGTAATCACCGTAGGCACAAAGTATCTTGCAATTACGTCCGCCATTCTTGCAATAGGCGCTTTTGAACCTTGAGCGTCTTCTACCAATTTTATTATTTGAGCCAATACAGTATCTTTCCCAACTTTTTGGGTTTCAAATGTGATGGACCCGTTTTTATTTATACTGCCACCCGTTACTCTATCGCCTTTATTTTTTTCCACAGGGATACTTTCCCCCGTCAGCATAGATTCATCTATAGATGTATGTCCGTCTATTACAACACCGTCTACCGGTATTTTTTCTCCGGGTTTTACAACTATAATATGTCCCACTTCTACCTCTTCTATGGGGATTTTAACCTCTTCCCCATCCCGAATGATTGTTGCCTCTTTGGGTTGCAGTCCCATCAATGCTTTAATGGCTTCCGATGTTTTTCCTTTGGACACTGATTCCAAATATTTACCCAGCATTATTAAGGTTATTATGACCCCTATCGAATCAAAATATAATTCCATAACCATATCGCTGTCTCCGCCCATTATTTTTATAACGGCATAAACACCGTATATAAATGCGGCGCTTGTCGCTATGGCTATCAGAGAATCCATGTTGGGGACACCCCTGAACAATGTTTTATAACCCACTGTATAAAATTTACGCCCCGCGAACATTACCAATATAGCCAAAACCATCTGTACCAATGCAAAATTTAACGGATGGTGCGCCGGGTCCAAAATCTCAGGCAACGGCAAACCTATCATTCGCCCCATAGCAATATAAAAAAGCGGTATAGTAAATATAGCAGATGTAATGAGCCTTTCCCGAAGTGTCCTTATTTCATTTTCCTTTGCTATTTTGTCCCTATCAATGCCGGTGTCTATTTCCAAATCCATCGGTGTATAGCCCGCATCTTTTATGGCCTTTTTAATTTCTGATATCTTGATTATGTTGCCGTCATATTTCATGGTGGCCTTTTTGGTTGTAAGATTTACATTTGCATCCTGCACTCCATCCAGTTTTTTTAGTGCACGTTCCACGGCACTGCTGCAGGACGCTCAGTTCATCCCTTCCACAAGTATGGTTATTTCCTTTAGTTCGTCTTGTTCTACCCTGAACCCCAGTTTGTCTATTATTTCAGTAAATTGTTCCACACCCGTCTGCTCGGGGTCATATTCTACAGTCAATTTTTCTGTAGTCAGATTTACGGTAGCTTTGGTTACTCCCTCCGCCTTGGATATATTGCGTTCCAGATTGGCTGAACAAGCGGCACATGCCATTCCTTTTACGTTCAGTGTTTTTGTAACAGTTTCCATAAGTTTTCCCTCCTTTGATAAATGTTTTGTATTAAAATTTAATACGCATATGTCTGATAATATTCAGTTGGTCGGTTGGTCAGGGGTCAGTTGGTCAGGCCTG
>DASRMN010000260.1:0-3761 GCA_035647935.1 Clostridia bacterium
GATAAAGGTTATACAATAAAACAAAATCCGTTTATAAAAGAAGCGCTTATCGTCAGAGGGTTACACAACATAGAACAATCCGATTTATATAGAAAGGGATACATTCAGATACAGGATTTTAGTTCAATATTGGTTTCTAAAATATTAGATCCTCGGGAAGGGGATTTTGTAATAGATGTGTGCAGTGCTCCCGGGGGGAAAGCTACCCATATGGCGCAATTAATGAACGATAAGGGGGCTATAATTGCTAGGGACATTTACGATCATAAGTTGAAATTTGTTGGGGAAAATGCTGAAAGGTTAGGTATAACAATAATTAAAACAGAAAACTTTAATGGTAGGAATTTGGATGAGAATTTGCTGAACAAGGCCGACAAGGTTTTGGTAGATGTGCCCTGTTCGGGCTTGGGGGTTATTCGCAGAAAACCCGAAATAAAATATCGAAAACAACCCGATGATATAGGGTCCATTACAGACTTACAATATGATATACTTAAGAATGCATCGAGATATATAAAACCGAGTGGAGAATTAGTATACAGCACTTGTACTATAGACCCGAGGGAGAATAGAGATGTTGTGCAAAAATTTCTGGATTGCAATCAAAATTATGTTTTGGTTGACATTGACAAAAGGTACAGAAATTTTGTCCCGGGGGAGCATTGTCAGAAAACGATTCAACTCTATCCCAATATACATAATACGGACGGATTTTTTATTTCAAAGATAAGGCGTGTTAAATAGGGGATCGGGGATAATTATGCGAAAAGGGTTTATTGGGTTTGGTTTTTATAGATACCGAAATTTTCTAAGCGAGACAGATAAATCAAGGCCAAAGGGTGTCAATTTTGGAGAAAATATTTACAAAAGCAACAAAAATGATTAGAATAATATAAACAAAGGAAATTTACACAAGGGGGGGAGAGGATGAATGTAGGGGCTGTATCACATGTCGGGAGAGTCAGGGATATAAATGAAGACAGTTACTGTGTTTTGGAAAGGGATTATGATTTACTTATTGTCGCTGACGGTTTAGGTGGCCATAGCGCCGGAGAGGTCGCTAGTTTCCTTGCCGTTGACAATATCGGGGATCATATTACTAAATACGTATCCATTAACATGGAGGAACAATTAGTTAAAGGAATTATTTATGAGGCCTTTAACAGGGCAAATGAAAGTATATACGCACATGCCAAGGAGAATTTGTTTTGTGACGGGATGGGGACAACCGCTACACTGGCATTAAAAATCAATTCTACCCTCTATATAGGTCATGTGGGGGATAGCAGGGCCTATGTTATAAGGAAGGGTAGCATACAACAAATAACATCAGACCATTCTTTGGTTGCAGAACTAGTCAGGAGTGGTAATATTACCGAAGTTGAGGCAGTAAAATACCCGTGGAAAAATATCGTTACAAGAGCTTTGGGGATAAATAAAGATATCAAGGTTGATATTTTTACAACCGGTTTTCTACCCACGGATATACTGGTTTTATGTACAGACGGTTTGAGTAATTTTGTAGATAAGTATGAAATCAAAAAGGTTGCGTTAGAAATAGAAGATAGTAATAAGGTATGTGAAAGGTTGGTTTCTATGGCAAATAAAAGGGGCGGATATGATAATATTACTGTTTTGGTTGCAAAATGTGATGAAGAAAGCATAGAAAGCAGGTGAATATATGATTGGTAAAGTTCTAGGCAAAAGATATGAAATCGTTGAAAAAATAGGCGGAGGTGGTATGGCCCTAGTATATAGGGCAAAATGTCAATTGTTAAATCGTTATGTTGCAATTAAGGTACTAAGGTCAGAATTTATTAATGACAGGAACCTATTAGACAAATTTAAAAAAGAGTCTCAGTCTGCGGCCAGTTTATCCCATCCCAATATTGTTAATGTATATGATGTGGGTGAAGAGGACAATATTCATTATATTGTCATGGAATATGTGGAAGGCAAGACCTTGGAGCAGCTGATTAAGGAAAAGGGAAAACTCTCTACAAGTGAAATAGTAGACCTTACAAAACAAATAGCATTAGCACTGAAACATGCCCATTCTAATCATATTATTCATCGAGATATCAAACCCCATAATATTCTGATAACAGAAGATGGCAGGGCTAAGGTCACTGATTTCGGTATTGCTCTGGCGGCTACATCATCTACTATCACTAATGCCGGGAGCATAATCGGTTCCGTCCATTATTTTGCTCCGGAGCAGGCCAGAGGAGGCTATACCGATGAAAAATCGGATTTATATTCCCTAGGCATTGTTATGTATGAAATGGCTACAGGCAGGTTACCGTTTGATGGTGATGCACCGGTGACGATTGCTCTAAAACACATTCAAGAGAAACCGGAATTGCCTTCTGAATATAATCCCTCCATTTCAAAAGATCTGGAAGCCATAATTATGAAATTAATTCAAAAAGAACAGTCGGCGAGGTATGCCGGTGCCACAGACTTGATAGAGGACTTATATAAAATAAAAAGCAACATTGAACTGGGTAACATAGACAATACTCTAAAAATAGAAGATTCTCCGACACAAGTTATACCCCCTGTTACTGTCAACGAAATAAAGGAACTAATGGACAATGATCATGGTTCAAATTCTGAAAACAGGCCACATAAAAAGAATAAAAGACATAAACTCTTAGTGGGTTCCGCTGTTGTCGCTGCCTTGGTAGCCGCCTTGTTATTTACGTTTGGAATTCTTCATTTAGCCGACTTTTTTAAGGTTGAAGATGTAGAAATGCCGAACTTTGTGGGTTGGAACATTCAGGATGCCGAGAAGGAAGCAGAGCGGATAGGGCTCAGACTAAACGTGAGTCTGGCAAATGATAACAATATACCGAAGGATAAAATAATTAAACAGGATATCCCTGAAGAAATGATAGTAAGAAAGAACACCGTGGTTAAGGTGACAGTCAGCAGGGGTAGTAAACTGGCTATAGTTCCGTATTTAATTTATGAGGATGCTGTGAATGTTAAACAACTATTGGAAGATAAAGGCTTGGAAGTAGGAACAGTCAGGGAAGAATTTAGTGAACTGCCCATAGGGACTGTTATAAGCCAAGATCCGGAAGATGGAAAAGAAGTACCACAAGGCACCAAAGTTAACTGTATAGTCAGCAAGGGATTAGAAAAATCTGAAACTGTATTTATGCCGGGCTTGGTAGGGAAGTCCTTGGAGGAAGCCAAAGATATAATCACGCAGAATAGACTAAAATTGGCAGAGGGGCCTATCACGGAAAAGCATAGCGATATATATATAAAAGGATATGTAATTGAGCAAAGCATTCCATCGAATACAGAAGTCGATATAGGAGCTGTTGTTAGCTTGGTGGTCAGCAAGGGTAGTGATGCACCTGACCAGATGGAAGACCCAGACGGGCATGGCCAAAATGAAGGGGAACAGCCTGACCCGAATGAAACATCAACCACAACAATTGTTTTTACTTTAACACAACATAGCGGCGAGGTTGACGTTGTAATCGAACAGATGGACGGGGATAAAGGTAAAAGAATATACAGCAAAAAGCATGACTTGGACAAAGAAGGTAAGGTTATCAGTGTACCCGTAAATGGGACAGGACAGCAGGAATATGCTATATATGTTAATGGAGAGCTGTTCGGAACAAAAAAGATAAGTTTTTAAGGAGGTGTCTAATGCACAGGGGTAGGTTGATAAAGGGGATTGGCGGATTTTATTATGTTGACGTAAACGGTAAAATATTTGAATGTAAACCTAGGGGACT
>DASRMN010000261.1:0-10407 GCA_035647935.1 Clostridia bacterium
CACCTATAACGGATTTCAACTACTGGAGGAAAAGAAAATCAATGAAATAAATTCTATAGGAAGGCTATTTTATCATAATAAAAGTGGCGCCAGATTATTTCATTTACAAAATGATGACAGCAATAAGGTTTTTTCTATCAGTTTCAGAACACCTCCTTCAGACAACACCGGATTGCCTCATATATTGGAACATTCAGTGCTTTGTGGTTCCAGAAAGTTTCCGTTAAGAGACCCGTTCGTTGAGTTGGCAAAAGGCTCATTAAACACGTACTTGAATGCAATGACCTTTTCAGATAAAACTATGTATCCCGTTGCCAGCCAAAATGAAAAGGACTTTATTAATCTTATGGATGTTTATTTGGATGCGGTGCTTTACCCGAATATATATAAAGGTCCGGAAACCTTCATGCAGGAGGGATGGCACCATGAGCTTAATGATCCCGATGATCCGATTATAATTAAGGGTGTTGTTTATAACGAAATGAAAGGGGTGTTTGCTTCCCCTGAACAGGTATTATTCAGAAAAATAGAAGAATCCCTGTTCCCGGATACGGTATACGGATTTGAATCCGGTGGGGATCCGGAGGCAATACCTAGTTTAACATATGAACAATTTTTAGATTTTCATAAGACATATTATCATCCGTCAAACAGTTATATATACCTATATGGAGACGGCAATTTAGCAGAATATCTGAAATTCATAGACGAAGAATATCTAAGCGAATTTGATAAAACAGAAATCGATTCCGACATCGGTATTCAAACTCAGTTTGAGCAATGCAGAGAAATAACAGAAACGTATTCCGTTTCTGCTGACGAAGGTCTGGAGGACAAGACGTTTATAAGTCAAAACTATGTTGTGGGCAGGTCGGAAGATGCTGAAATGGTGTTGGCTTTTACCATTTTGAATTATATACTTTTGGGAACTCCAGCAGCTCCGCTTAAGAAAGCGTTAATTGAGGCCGGTATTGCCAAAGATGTTTTCGGTTCTTTTAACGGCAGTATCAGACAGCCTACATTCAGTATTGTTATCAAAAACAGTAACAGGGAAAATAAAGAATTGTTTTTAAAGGTTATTGAAGACACCCTGACAGGTCTTATAGAAAAGGGTATTGATAAGAAAATAATCGAGGCGGCAATTAATATTCACGAGTTCAAACTTCGGGAAGCGGATTTTGGACATCAACCGAAGGGATTAGTTTATAATATTCAATGTATGAATAGCTGGCTTTATAATAAGAAACCTTGGTTCCATCTTGAATATGAAAAGAGTTTAGACAATATCAGAACAGCTTTAGAAACAAATTATTTTGAAGCTTTAATCAGAAGGTATATGCTTAACAACCCTCATAGCAGTTTAATAATATTGGAGCCGGAAAGGGGTCTCGAGAACAAAAGACAAAGAGAAGAAGGGGAAATGCTTGAGGAATATAAAAAACAATTAAACAAAGATGAAATTCAACAGTTAATAGATATAAACCGAAAATTAGAACAATACCAATCCCGCGCGGATACGGAAGAGGAATTATTATCTATACCGTTACTGGATATAGAAGATATAGAAAAAGAAACGGAACATATACAGTTAAATGAAACGACAATAAAAGGCGTTGGGGTACTGCACCATCCTGCGTTTACCAATGAAATCGCTTATATAAACCTATTATTTGATACCACATCCGTTCCCCAACATTTAATACCTTATGTAGCATTGTTAACCGGTTTGCTGGGAAAGATCAGCACAAAAAATTATGCGTACGATAAATTATCGAATTTAATAGACATTAATACGGGAGGTATTTCCTCCAGAATAGGGACATATTCATTGCAACACGAGCACGATGAATTTCTGCCTAAATTTGTGGTCAGGTCCTCCGCATTGATCAAAAATCTGGAACAATTGTTTAAACTGTTGGGGGAGCTGGTTAATAATACAGAATTTAATGAATCAAACAGAATAAAGGAAGTAATAGAAGAATCACAATCCCGTTTGGAAATGGTTATTTTTGATAAGGGACATGTAGTCGCCGGGACTAGGGTAAACTCTTATTTTTCTTCGATCGGTAAATATATAGAAGAGACCAACGGCATTTCTTATTACATGTTTATTTCCGATTTAGCCAAAAATTTCACCGAAAAACAGGAGGATATATTAGAAAATTTAAAAAAGGTATTTGAATTGATTTTTAACAAAAATAACATTTTAATAGGTGTTATCTGTGAAGACAAGGACTTTGAATCAATTAAGGAAAGAATCGGTTCATTTGTCGAGGCCTTACCGAGTGACAAATTGGAAGAGAATGGTTATTCATTCGACTTTGCTCCTAAAAATGAAGGGCTGTTGACATCCGGCAAGGTGCAATATGTGGCGAAGGGAAATAATTTTAAAAAACTGGGGTATGAATATTCAGGCCACATGCAGGTATTAGGAACAGTAGTGAGTTTGGATTACCTTTGGAATAGAGTGCGTGTGGTAGGTGGCGCATACGGTTCTATGGCTAGGTTGAACAGAAACGGTAATATTATATTCAGTTCATATCGGGATCCGAACTTGTCGGAGACTCTCAAGGTATACGATGACATGCACAGTTATGTAGAGAATTTTGATGCAAACGAAAGAGAAATGCGAAAATATATTATAGGAACCATAAGCAGTATGGATGCACCCTTAAGTCCTTCAATGAAGGGGGATAAGGCGGTAAACCAATATATCAGTGGAATAACCCGGGACGAGCTTCAAAAAGAAAGGACTCAGGTCTTAAATACAACCCCTAAGGATATTAAAATGTACGGCAAGTTGCTTAAAGAAGCTATGGAGGAAAATTATTTATGTGTTTTGGGCAATGAGGACAAAATACAAAATAACAAGGAGCATTTCGGGGATTTTGTAAGAGTATTTCGGTAAAAATTAGGAGGAAACTCTGACAGTTCCGCCGTCAGATATGTTCTAATTAAATGAAGTAACGATATTTGATATCAAATTTAAAATAACCATTCCTAAAAAGGGCGGTTATTTTTTATTTTAAACAAAGGGCATAATATTGTAAATTTTAGTAGAGGATAGGCATGATCATTTTGCCCGAACTCGGGACAAACCTTTTAAAATAATGGTTATATTCTACGGGAGGCTTTAAATTTGTTTTTAGAAGATATATAATAAACAATGTTAGAATTAATTTATACATCATGATATTGCAAGGAGTGGAACCGAATGTTGCTGGATTCTGTGAAAACGGGTATTAAGAAAGGTATAGAAACTATATGGTTATTGAGTAAAACCATAGTACCTGTATACATCTTGGTAACTATATTAAACAACACTCCCGTGATAGGATGGATCACTACTTTATTTGAACCTCTGATGGGGGTTTTTAATTTGCCCGGTGAGGCTGCAATTATTTTGGTTATTGGAAACGTACTTGATACATATTCCGCTGTAGGTGCAATCAAGGCAATCCAACTGACTGCTATGGAAATTACAACCTTATCTGTAATGATTTCCATATCTCATTCTTTGCTGGTGGAAACTGCGGTTATAAAAAAATTAGGTTTTAAGGTTTCGCATGCTTTGATAATCAGGATCGGCTTGGCAATTATTTTCGGCATAATAGTGGGGAAGGTTGGTGCATTAATATGATTGGTGTTCTGAAGGAAGCGATTATAGGGAGTTTTGAATCAATTTTTCTCATAGCCGTTATTGTATTTCCATTGATGGTAATACTGCAAATAGCTAAAGATTACAAATTTCTAGATAGGATTTCTAATTTCTTCAGGTTTCTTGCCAGATTTTTCGGTATGTCGGAGGATTCCACTCTGCCTTTGTTGGTAGGAATTACTTTCGGTATAGTTTATGGGGCCGGAGTTATAATACAGAGTTCAAGGGAAGGCAATATTACCCAAAGGGACATGTTTTTAGTTTCAGTGTTTTTGATTGTTTGTCATGCTATTATAGAAGATACACTTATTTTTGTCGCAGTCGGTGCCAACGGTTATATACTGTCTGCTTTGAGAATATTTGCCGCTGTTGTTATAACCCTATTATTATCCAAAAGGATAAAAGCCGGATAAAAATGTTCAGACATCAAGGCGGGAGAAAAGAGGTTTTAAAATCATGAAAAACAAAATTGCAATCATCGGCGGGGGCGCTTCAGGTATGATTGCGGCAATAACCGCATCGAGAAATGGCTCTGAAGTAACAATTTATGAAAGAATGAACAGAGTCGGCAGAAAAATATTAGCGACCGGCAATGGAAGGTGCAATTTAACTAATATTAATTTAAAATGGAATAACCTTCAATGTGTACATGGCAGTGATGCGGAATTTGCGGGCTGTGTCTTAAAAAATTTCACGGTGGAGGAGACTATAAGCTTTTTCGAAGTTTTAGGAATTGCACCCAAAGTAGAAGAAGACGGAAAAGTATTTCCCATGTCTTATCAGGCCTCAAGTATACTGGACGTTTTAAGATACGAATTAGAAAAATTAGGTGTGGAGGTAATATGTGATATAGAAATCGTGAAAATAAAAAAGTCCCGGGATGAGTTTATAATTATAGATAATAATAGCATAGAATACACGGCCGAAAGGGTGATAATAGCCACCGGGGGGAGGTCGAGCCCTAACCTGGGATCAAATGGCAGTGGGTACAAATTGGCAAGACAATTGGGACATGGCATAATAAAACCCTTTCCCGCTTTGGTACAATTAAAATTGAAAGCTCCCTTTTTAAAGGCCATAAAAGGGGTGAAATTTGATGGAGCGGTTTCCATAAATGTGGATGGGGACATATCCGGGGAAGAAAAAGGAGAAATATTATTTACAGATTACGGCGTTTCGGGCCCCCCGGTTTTACAACTTAGCAGAACGGCGGTAAAAGCATTAGAAAACAACAAACAACCCATAATAAAAATTGATATGTTTCCCGATTATGATTATAAAGAATTGCTGGACCTGATAAGTCTCAGGTTTTCTTATCAGTATGACAGACCCCTAGACTTTAGTTTTATAGGTTTAATTAACAAGAGATTGATTCGTGCAGTGTTAAAGGAATCTGATATATATGATATGAACAGGATATGTTCCGAGGTGTCTAATAGGGAAATAGAACAGATTACAGGCCTGTTAAAAGGCTGGGAGTTTGAAATCGTTGGTTCCCGGTCTTGGATGCATTCTCAGGTTACGGCAGGTGGTGTGGATTCAAAGGATATTTGCCCAAACACACTGGAATCTAAAATTGTACCCAATGTTTATTTTGCGGGAGAGTTACTGGATGTAGACGGGGACTGCGGGGGATTTAACCTGCAATGGGCTTGGTCATCGGGTTATGTGGCAGGAACCCATGCTTCGAGATAAAAGAACCGTCAGACTGTGTCCTGTGAGACAGTTGAATAAAACAAGAGAATATAATACTATTAAAGTAGACAAACTTTGTACAAATAACGGGGTGACCTTAGTGAATGAAAGAAGTTTGAGAATTTTAGAATACCCAAAAATAATAGATATACTTGAAAAAAAGTGTGCTTCCTCCTTGGGCAAGGAGAAAGTAAGGGATTTAAAACCAATTTCACATTTGGACATTATAAAACAATTGCAACAAGAAACCAATGAGGCACAGAGCATATTAATTAAATATGGCAATATACCCTTAGGCGGAATTAATGATGTTTCACAACATGTCAGAAAAACGGAAATCGGTTCATATTTAGATCCCGCCCAGTTGCTACAACTGAAAGACACACTGGCAGCGGCAGGGAGACTGGAAAGATTTTTAAAGGAAAAAGAAGATAAAGATATATATATTATAATTCAGGGACTGGCCCGAGGCCTCGTTTCCTTGAAGAATATAGAAGATAAAATAGACTTATGCATAGTCAATGAAACGGAAATATCTGATAATGCAAGTGCGGAGTTAAAACGTATACGTAGGCAAATCGTTTTAAAAAATGATTCTATCAGAAACAAATTAAACAGCATCATAACTTCGGTAGACAATCAGAGATATTTGCAGGACGCCATAATTACCATAAGACAGGACCGCTACGTAGTGCCCGTAAAACAAGAATTCAGATCAGGCATACCGGGACTGATACATGACAGATCATCCAGCGGGGCTACCCTATTTATAGAGCCCATGGCTGTTGTTGAACTCAATAATGAAGCAAAGGAATTAAAAATTAAAGAACGAACAGAAATAGAGAGAATTTTGATGGAGATCTCCGCAATGATAGCCGAGAGGGCTGAAGACATAAAATCCAACCAAGCTATTTTAAAAGAACTGGATTTTATATTTGCAAAGGGCAAACTTGCTCTCGAGATGGAAGCTGTAAAACCGGAGTTAAATATAGATGGGAAAATAATGATTAAGGACGGCAGACATCCTTTATTAGATGTTGATGAAGTAGTACCGAACAGCATTTGGATGGGGGATGATTTTCACATATTGGTAATTACGGGACCTAACACGGGTGGAAAAACTGTCACCTTAAAGATGCTGGGCCTTTTGACATTGATGGCGCAAAGCGGGTTACATGTTCCTGCAGGGTATGGAACAAAACTGGCTGTGTTCGATAAGGTTTTCGCGGATATTGGGGACGAACAAAGTATAGAGCAAAGCCTGAGTACCTTTTCGTCTCATATGACTAATATAGTTACTATTATGAAAGATGTAACTCCTAAATCCTTGGTACTTCTCGACGAATTAGGTGCGGGCACAGACCCTACGGAAGGTGCTGCCCTAGCTATGGCTATTTTAAATCATTTGAAAGAATCCGGCACAACCGCCGTTGCAACTACCCATTACAGTGAGTTAAAACAGTATGCACTGCTGAATACCGGGGTAGAAAATGCCGCCGTGGAATTTGATATAGAAACATTAAGCCCGACCTATAAGTTATTGATAGGCATACCGGGAAAGTCTAATGCATTTGAAATTTCGAAAAAGCTGGGATTACCGGATTTTTTAATTGATAGGTCAAGGGATTTATTGACTAAGGAGACTATTCATTTTGAGGATTTGTTGCAAAATATTGAAAAAGACAGATCCGCTACGGAAAAGGAAAAACTGGAAGCCGCAAAACTCAGGATGGAAACTGAAAAATTAAAAGAAGAGTACGAACATAAAAACGAGAAATTGCAATCACAAAGGGACAGGATTATTAGGGGTGCTAAAAAAGAGGCATATAAAATCGTTAAACAGGCAAAATTAGATGCGGATGAAATTATAGACAATCTGAGATCCCTTAAAATTGGGTTGGAAAAGAGGGAAATGAACAAAGAAATTGAGCAAGCCCGTCAGGATATTTCCAAAAGGATGGATAAACTTTCAGAAGGTATGGTGGAAAGACTGGTAATCAAAACAAATAAAAAACCGCCCAAAGATCTAAAAGTGGGGGAAGCAATAAAAATTTTATCTCTCAACCAAAGGGGCTATGTTATTTCACCTGAAGATGAAAATGGCGAGGTTCAGGTTCAGGCCGGTATTATGAAAGTAAACATACATGTATCTAATCTGGAAAGAGTTGAGCCCGAAGAAGAAACAAAGAAAGTCGGTACCGGTAAGATATTCAAATCCAAGGCACAAAATATAAATATGGAAATAGATGTAAGGGGACAGAATCTTGAGGAAGCAATGCTGGAAGTGGATAAATATTTAGACGATAGTTATATCGCGGGTTTAACTCATGTAACAATAATCCATGGCATAGGCACCGGGGTTTTGAGCGCAGGACTCAAGCAGATGTTTAAAAAACACAAACATGTCGAAAAATACAGAGAAGGCGCCTACGGCGAAGGAGGGGCGGGTGTAACCATTGTATACCTCAAATAATATAATTTTTTGTGCCATAGGGCTAAAGAATTCGAGAATCCATGTTTTTGTTTTATGTAAAAAAGAAAACCGAGGGAGGGCACATAATGATTGATTTCAAAAAGAGATTAAGCAAGAAACTAAGTGAAAATATTGCGCAGCTTACGGAAGAGGAAATTTTAGCGATGATAGAAATACCGCCGGATACCAAAATGGGGGACTTTGCTTTTCCTTGTTTCAGGTTAGCGAAAATTTTTAAGAATGCTCCAAACGTTATAGCTGATAATATAGCCGAAAATTTGGATAAAGGTGACTTTATAGATAAAATCGAGGTTGCAGGGGGTTATTTAAATTTTTTTATAAACAAGGAATACCTAGTGAAGGCCGTGCTTGGGGAAGTGTTACTCAAAAAAGAAATATATGGCGGCAGCCTAATTGGCAACGGGAAAAACGTTATCGTAGAATTTTCATCACCGAATATAGCTAAGCCTTTTCATATAGGACATATCAGATCCACGGTAATAGGAAATTCCTTATACAAAATATATAAATTTTTAGGTTATAACACGATTGCAATCAATCACCTAGGGGATTATGGGACCCAGTTCGGGAAGTTAATCGTAGCTTTTAAAAATTGGGGGAATGAGGAAGAGATAAGAGCAAATCCAATAATCACCCTGCTTGACCTATATGTTAAGTTTCATAAAGAGGCTGAGACTAAACCTGAATTAGAAGATGAGAGCAGACAATGGTTTAAAAAATTAGAAAACGGGGACGAAGAAGCCACTAGGCTTTGGGAGTGGTTTAGGGAAGTCAGTCTGGATGAATTTAATAGGGTTTATAATATGTTGGATATTGTCTTTGATTCCTTTACAGGTGAGAGTTTCTATTCAGATAAAATGCCTACAGTCATAGATATGATGCAGGATAAGGGGCTCATGAAAAAGTCGGAAGGTGCAGATATAGTAGACTTGGAGCCTTTCGGAATGCCATCAGCTTTAATCAGAAAAGGCGATGGTTCCACACTATATATTACCCGGGATCTTGCGGCGGCTATTTATCGAAAAGAAACTTACGATTTTTATAGAAACATATATGTTGTGGGTTCACAACAAATTCTTCACTTTCAACAGTTGAAAAAAATACTGCACCTTATGGGTTTTGAATGGGAAAAAGATTGTGTCCATGTGCCCTTTGGAATGGTGAGCTTGGAAGATGGAACTATGTCTACCAGGGAGGGTAGGGTGGTATTTTTAGAAGACGTATTAAATAAAGCGGTGGAAAAAACGAGAGATATTATAAATGAAAAAAATCCTGATATTGAAAACCTTGATGGAATAGCCAAACAGGTAGGCATTGGGGCTGTAATATTTGAGGAGTTATCTAATAACAGAACAAAAGACTATACTTTTACATGGGATAAAATCTTGAATTTTGAGGGAGAAACTGGTCCATATGTGCAATATACACATGCAAGAGCTTCCAGTGTATTAAGAAAATCAGAAACAGGTACAGACAAGGTTTTTAAACCGGAACTATTAATTGACGATATAACTTTAGAAGTATTAAAAGGGATTCAGCAGTTTCCCGGGATTGTTGAGGATGCACAAAGAAAAAATGAACCGTCTATTATTACAAGGCATATTGTTGATATAGCGCAGGCCTTTAATCGGTTTTATCATGAACACCCCATATTGGTAGAAGATGAAGAATTAAAAAAAGCAAGATTAGTTGTAGTTTTTGCGGTTAAGCAGGTTTTAAGCACAGGATTAGGTTTACTGGGAATTCAGGCGCCGGAAAGAATGTAATTTATGGCTTGCAGTATTTTTAGGGGGTAATGGGCTTGGAGGGTAACGGGAAAAATATTGATATACTCACATATATGGCATATGGGGATGCGTTGGGGTTTTTGAAAGAAAATAATAATGTACATAATTGTTTGCAACCCTTCAACTATTTATATGCTAAGGATTTAGAACTTGAAATGCAAAAGGGGCAATGGAGTTATGTTACACAGTTGCTCATCATTAATTGCAAATGTTTTGTTGATAGTAAGGAAAAAAACCGGGTTTTAATAGACTACACAAGAATGGCGGAAGAGGTCAAATTATGGCAATACTATAGATGTGGCAATCCCTCAAATTATATGTATAAACTTGATTTAGGCAGGGATTATTATACCGGTGATTTTTACTGGAAAGATAAAAGGGGAGAAGCATTTTCTAGGGTTATCCCGATAATTTTGGTAAACAAAAATTTTATTGTTGCACAAGAGGAAGCATATAAAAATATTATCTATATGAACAGGCATCCGCAAGTAATACTGACAGGGCTCCTGTTGATTAGAACAATCTATTTGTTAACGGAAAATGCAATGTTCAAAAGGGAAGAACTGATTGATAAGCTAAAGGATTATTTGGTAAATTTGCAGCTTTCCAAATTGGAGCGGGAACCCGAGAAGAGATTCCGACCAAACTATAAAACTGAATTTGAACAGGAGAAAGTTAATTATTTGATTGAGCTTGACCGAATAAAAACCGCCAATTCTTATAGCGCTGTTACTCCTTACAGTAAAGATATATTCTTGTTGGCATTAGTCCTG
>DASRMN010000262.1:0-2367 GCA_035647935.1 Clostridia bacterium
ATAGAACCGTCCCCGTGTTAATTTACTTGACAGCAACAAGAAATTAGTTTAGCATTTAAATATTAGGGATAAAAATAATATATAAAGATTCAGAAGGCAGGAAAATACCTTGAATGAACTATTATCTCATATGAAAAAATACAGAATTTTTGCTATTCTTGCTCCCATATTCGTAATATTGGAGGTCTTGGGGGATATTATATTGCCCTTTCTTATGTCCAAAATTGTAGACATAGGCATTGCAAATCAAAATACCCAATATATAATGAGAATCGGGATTACTATGATTATTGCCACAATGATTAGCATGTTGGCCGGTATTGTCAGTGCCCACCTTAGCGCAAAAGCAGGCCATGGATTTGCTTCGGAAATCAGGAAAGAAACCTTTAAAAAAATTCAAGGGTTTTCTTTTGCAAATCTTAATGATTTCACCGTTTCTTCCCTCGTAACAAGACTTACAAACGATTGTAACATTATCGGTCAGGTAACTATGATGAGCCTGCGCCTAGCTGTAAGAGCACCATTTATGATGTTATTTGCTCTCGTTATGGCATTCAGGATCAACTCCTCCCTAGTTAGGATCTTTTTTGTATCCATACCGATTACTACAATTGCTATCACTGTTGTTATCCTGAAAGCAAGGCCCCTATTTCTAAAGTTGCAAACCAAGGTAGATAAGGTCAACTCGGTCATACGGGAAAATTTAACTGCCATAAAAGTTGTAAAGTCTTTTAACAGACAAAAACACGAAGAAATGAAATTCAAGCAAAGAAACGATTCACTAAAGGATACCTCCCTCGAGGCCTTATCGTTAGTTATATTTATTATGCCTGTTCTAAATCTTGTAATATTTTCTACCATTATCGCAATTCTATGGTTTGGAGGGCAACAGATTTTGGCGGGCTCCATGAACAGCGGCGAACTGATTGCATTTATTACGTACGTCACTCAGATCTTGATAATGCTCATGCTGATGTCTATGTTTTTTATGCAATTGTTACGCGGCATAACTTCAATGGAAAGGATCTTGGAAGTATGGGGCACGAAATCACAGATTGTAGAAATCAAAAATCCCGTTAAAAGATTAAACGATGGTTCTATCAATTTCAACAACGTAAGTTTTTCTTATCCCGGATGCAACGAGGAAACTCTAAAAAATATTAATTTTAACATAAAATCAGGAGAAATTCTCGGAATTATAGGCTCCACAGGTTCCTCTAAATCCACACTGGTACAATTAATCCCTAGGCTTTATGATGTGACTGAGGGATCTGTTACAGTTGACGGTAAAGATGTTAGAAACTATGATATTAAGCTATTACGCGACCGGGTCGCATTTGTATTGCAAAAAAATACCCTGTTTTCAGGAACGATTCGTGAAAATATGCTGTGGGGAGACGCAAATGCGTCTGATGAAAAGATTATAAGGGTGCTCAAACAGGCCCAAGCATGGGAATTTGTATCTGAATATGACGATACGCTAGACCATATAGTGGAACAGGGAGGAAGTAACTTTTCGGGTGGTCAAAAACAGAGACTTACAATTGCTAGGGCTTTAATGAAAGAACCCAAAATTATAATCCTGGATGATTCCACGTCTGCCGTGGATACAGCCACCAACGCAAAGATACAACAGGCCTTTAAGGACGAGTTAACAGATATAACTACAATCATCATCGCCCAAAGGATTTCGTCCATCCAACATGCAGACAGAATTATGGTTATGCATGAAGGTGAAATCGAATCACTTGGGGATCACGAAACTCTGCTGGATGTTTCATCGATCTATAAGGAAATTTACGAATCACAAGAAAGAGAGTTGGTTGGATAATGGGAAACAACAAAAATTACAGACAGTTACGTCCGAGTGACCCGAAGAAAACATTACTCAGACTTTTTCATTATTTTAAGTTTAATCAAGCTTTCTTCCTTTGGGGGATATTTTTTATTATCCTAGGTTCTGTCAGTATGATATCTGTTAATGCTATGCTGAGCCCGGCCATAGATACATTGGTACAGGGCGAAAATATTGCTCTGTTTATAAAATATCTTATTATTATGGCCATAATAATAATTTTTCTTGTTTTGGGAGACTATTTGGGGAATTTACTTATGGTACAACTCGCACAAAAAACTGTCCATAAAATTCGCGAAGATATGTTTGCCAATATGGAACAACTACCTGTTGAATATTTCGACCGACATTCCCATGGTGAGCTGATGTCCACTTTTACCAACGATATAGATATGCTTAACCAAGCTCTGGAACAAAATGTGTCCCAAATTGTCAGAACAATTATAACCTTTACGGGTTCCTTGGTCATGATGATATTTTTGAGCCCGACACTTACTTTGATAATAGTATTT
>DASRMN010000263.1:0-4052 GCA_035647935.1 Clostridia bacterium
GATCTGATTGTACTAAAAAATAAATCATATTTTATACTGAAATTCCTTACGACTGTATCTATATGGTCAGTATTTATCGGTAACCTAATAGGGAAATCAAGCAACAAATATGGTATCATAAAAGTTCCCCCTTTTATTTCAGAAAGTCTCTGATAATTTGCGCTTCGTCAGGGGTTAACCACTCATCCAACAGATAGTCGTTGGTTTTTAAAAACCATTCAGCCGTCTCCTCGTAACCGGCATCTTCATCTTGCATATATGCCAAGGCTTCCGACGTTAATGCACTTGATGTTTTATATTTTCCTAAAAAATCAAGCATTTCTTTTGGAGCGGATTCAGCAAAATTGTTGCTTACTCCGACTGCTACTTTTACGGTAGGCAACGTTGTTTTGCCGTCCAAGTAGGTATCTCCGTCAAAAGGTTCATCCTCTAACAATACAAAGTCATATTTTCCCATCAACCAAGTTGGTTCCCAGTAATAAGCAACTATCGGCTCGCCTTTTTCATATGCATTTGTTATTGCGGCCGAAAGTGCCGGATCCGACCCGGGCCTGAAATATATAAAATTCTCGTCCAGACCATAGTGTAGGTATTTGTTATGCATAATTGTATCTACTTCCCAACCGGGAATTGCACCATAAACCCTGCCCATATTAGGCTCATCATCGTCCGGAAATATATCGGCATATTTCTTAAGATCCCATACATATTTTAAATCCGGTGCCAGAGCTTCAATGCCTCTGCTCTTGTCACCTTCTATTACATATCTCGGCACATAAAAACCTTGATAGTTATCGTCAAAATTAACCCCGAGCTCCTGTAACTTACCTTCCTTGATATCTTCCATATAGGTGAGTATATTGTTGGTCCAGACTTCCATGTGTACATCAATTTCACCTTTTAGTAAACCTTCATGCGTTACCGGGGTAGTACCGGGTATTTCTCTCCAGCTATATCCATAAACCTTTTCCGTTATCAATCCGGCTACGGCGTTATGAAACATATTGCTTTCCCACCCTGCGTTTGCAAAGCTAATTTCTCCCTTACTTTCTGTTTTACCTTTTTGAGAACAGCCGACAGAAACAGCAATTATCAGCATAATTATTATGGTCATGCTCATAACCCTTTTAATACTTTTCATTTTTCACACCTTTCCTTTTTATTTGAAATATAATTCTTTTATGTTCTTCATGTTAACACCTTTCAGGCAAACCTGTCAAATTAGCCATTTGTGAAAACAACTTTTAAACTTGCCGTAAAAACCTTCATTTCAATGCCTGTAGCAATTTATAATAATGTTAAAATCCGGGGGTGCCGAGCACCCTATCCTATTGCATTTTTCACTAAGGTCTGTTAACATTTAAAATTATGAAAGTCTTGATTGTTATCAATGATTAAAATGATCTAATCCGCTATGTTAATCAACTTTTCGTATTTAAAAAATGTGTATGATTGTATGCAATACATGAAATTTTCCGCACTTATATGGTTATTGAAACCGGGTTATATGTAACGGATATAATATAATCAATAGAAAAAGAAAAGTCTCATTTCCGAAAATACGAGTATGGTACCAAAAATGGGATGGAGGGGCGATATTAATGAAAAAAATAGTTCCGGTAATTGTTTTAACAGTTTTAGTTGCATCATTATTATCAGGATGCCGAATTGGGCAGAAAGAATATACTGAATATACTAAGTATGAATATAAATTTATTGGTGCATTTGATACTTTAACACAAATTGTAGGCTATACCAAAACAAGGGATGAATTTGATTCTTATGCAAAAAAAATCGAATCGAGGTTCCTGGAACTTCATAAGCTATATGACATTTATAATGATTATGAAGGGATTAACAATGTTAAAACGATAAATGATAATGCAGGCATAAAGCCTGTAAAAGTTGATAAACAGATAATAGATCTTATTAAATTTTCTAAAGATTGGTACAATCGCACAGGGGGTAAGACAAATATTGCGATGGGTTCTGTACTGAAGATATGGCATGATTATAGGGAAGAAGCGGAGCGTGATCCTGCAAATGCCAAAATACCGCCAATGGAGGAACTATCAAAAGCGTCTGAACATATAGATATAGATAAGGTTATAATAGATGAGGAAAAAAGCACTGTATATCTGGAAGATGAAAGAATGAGCCTAGATGTGGGGGCAGCAGCAAAGGGATATGCAGTAGAGATTGTAGCGAATGAGATTATGGAAGAAGGGTTTGTATCCGGTATTATAGATGGGGGTGGTAACATTAGGGTAACCGGAAAACCCCTTGATGGCATTCGGGAAAAATGGGGAATTGGGATACAGGACCCCGATGAACCCGTAATTTTTGACAAAACAAAAAACTTGGATGTAGTTTTTGCTAATAATGTTTCTATAGTAAGCAGCGGAGACTATCAGAGGAATTATGTTGTAGGTGATAAACGTTTGCATCATATTATAGATCCTGAAACGCTCATGCCGGGGAGTTATCATCGTGCTGTTACTATAATAACCGGGGATTCGGGGGTTGCGGACTTTTTATCAACTACTGTATTTTTAATGCCCTATGAAGAGGGCAAAAATCTTGTCGATAGTCTGGAAGGGGTCGAGGCTATATGGGCCATGCTTGATGGAACCTTAAAAGCCACCGATGGTGCAAAGAAAATGATGGGAAGCCGGGGAGCGACAGGAGGAAGGGTGAAATAAACAATATTCTGAAGAACATAATCCATGAATGCATAGAATTGCCAATAAATACACACCCTAAAATTGATGATTGTATTCGTAATAAAATTTTGTTTATGAGCGGAGGGTAATACAATGAAAAAACTTTTTGTGGTGTTTTTGGTAATGGTTTTGGTTGTTTCTATGGCAGTCGGGTGCAGGAGGGATACGGCGCCGGATAATATACCGCCGGATGGCAAAGGCGGAAACGCAGGGGACGGATTGCCACAAGATAGGGATATTGTGAAAATGGGACTCGGTTCTATTACTTCCATCAACGATTCGACAGAAGCGGAAGGTGATAAAGGTCCGAGGGCGCAAGTGGATACCACAACAGCTGCTGTGGCATTCGATAAAAATGATAAGGTTGTCAAGGTAACCATAGACACCGCGCAGACCGGTGTAGAATTTGATACTAGCGGTAAGTTAGTTACAGACAAGGAAGGGGAATTTAGAACCAAGACTGAACTTGGCTTTGATTATAACATGAAAAGGGCATCTGACATTGATAAAGAATGGTTTGAGCAGATTGCAGAATTGGAAAAATGGATGGAAGGCAAAACAGTAAATGAAATTAAGGCAATGAAGGTCAAGGAAAGAGATCTCAGTCACACACATGTGCCGGATGAGCCGGAACTTACGTCAACCGTTACCATAACAGTCGGGGATTATTTAGAGGCTGTTGAAAGGGCTCACAGAAATTCAGTGGCTGTCAGTGCAGGGGCCGGAGCTTTGGGTCTCGGACACGAGATTTCAATAGGAAGCTCTGAACCTGCGAAAGAGGACAAAGGACCGGTTGCCCAGGTTGATACTACAATGGCTGCTACACTTTTCGATAGAGACGGCAGGGTTGTAAAAACTATAATAGACACAGCGCAAACCAACGTGGAGTATGATACTAAAGGTAAATTGGTTACAGACAAAGAAGGGCAATTTAAGACTAAAGTTGAGCTTGGTAACGACTATAATATGAAAAGAGTATCTGACATCGGTAAGGAATGGTTTGAGCAGATTGCGGAATTGGAAAAATGGATAGAAGGCAAAACGGTAGATGAAATTAGGGCTATGAGGGTTAAAGAGAGAGATCCTTCTCATACACATGTGCCGGATGAGCCGGAACTTACATCAACTGTTACTATAACGGTCCAGGATTATGTTGCTGCTGTCGCAAAATCGCAAAAAAACGCAAAATAAAACCGGAATAAGCATTTAATTAGTGATTAATTATAGGGGTGGATGACTCGTCCACCCTTTATTATTTTTTGTTCTGAGTTCAATATAACTATCATTGGCGAACCATAAGTGTTATAATATCATAGGGTATATCTATAT
>DASRMN010000264.1:0-3494 GCA_035647935.1 Clostridia bacterium
ATACCCTTTACCCTTCAGTTTTTCCTTTAACGAATCGGCTAGGTTTTC
The DNA here is from genome assembly GCA_035647935.1 of Clostridia bacterium. Lineage (GTDB taxonomy): Bacteria > Bacillota > Clostridia > Peptostreptococcales > Natronincolaceae > JAAZJW01. The sequence continues at coordinate 49 of DASRMN010000264.1, forward strand.
CATTTCCCCACCCTCATTTCTCAAATAATAATGTTTATCAAATAATAGTATAGTAAAAGATTGTAGGATTGTCAACCATATTAGAAAATTGAAAATATGGGATTCCTAGTTATGTCCGAAACCTATGCAATTAGTTGCACAACGATAAATGACAACACAACAAAAAAGCAGCAGAGCTGCTTTTATTTGACGTAACCTCCTATGATGTAATCCCCAAGTGAGCCCGAGAAGCTACATTTCCTGTTCCATCAGTGTCTCATACGCAACCAGCACATCATCATATTCCTCATCATCCTCAATAGAAATAAGTGAGAATTCATCGCTATTTTCATTATCATATACAATCTTAAATGCAAAGGCATCTGATTCTTCATCTGAACCTGCTAATGCTAAAATCACATATTCATTACCCTTTGACTCAAACGTCACTATTATTTCAAAATCTTCCTCTTGTCCATCTTCATCTATCAATGTGATTATATTTTCTTTTTCTTCCATTATTATGCACCCTCCTCTTGATTACCGTTATCATAGTCGTATTATATACCAAACCCATATAAAAGATACCATATTTGTTTATTACGCCTAAAATCCATATAATACGAAATCTATTAAACAAACATATTATCGCTTTTATTCCGTTTGGGACAGGTTTTCACCTTTTAGTTTTCTAATCACTCCGTTATATTCTACCCGCGCTGTCTAGGTATCCCTGTAAGATATACACGGCAGCTATTTTATCGATCAGTTTTTTTCTTTTTTTTCTACTGACATCCGCCTCTATCAAAGTTCTCTCGGCGGCCACAGTGGTCAATCTTTCGTCCCATTGAACAATTTCTATGTTGCCAAATTTTTCACCTAACCTCGCATTAAATTCCAACACCTTTTGACCTTGGGGCCCTATTGTTCCGTCCATATTTTTAGGTAACCCCACAACAATTTTATTGACATTATATTTCTTAATGATTTCCCCGAGTTTTTGCAGGTCTTTTTTTATTCCGACCCTTTGTATGGTTTCAAGGCCCTGTGCGATCCATCCCAGCGGATCGCACAAAGCCACACCTATAGTTTTATCTCCCACGTCCAAACCCATAATTCTTGGCATATATATACACCCTTTTCTGATAATAGATGGGCTCAATTTCCCCCCATATTTCTAAATAACTTTTATGCAGAAATTTGGACAATATTTAGAGCAGTAACCACACAACACACATTTATCATGGTCTACTACAGCCCGATTATTAACTATTTGAAGTGCGTTCTGGCCGCAATGTTTTGTGCATATCCCACACCCCTCACACCACTCGGATATAAGCAGTTTTCTGTTTTTCGCCTTAATTTTGTCCAGCGATGGTTTGTTTATCTCTCTTCCCTCGAATATAGATATATTAACGTCTATTTCTTCCCTACTCTGCATACCGGTAGCAATGGAATCTAGGATAGGAAGACCCAATACAAAGTCAAAACATTGTTGGAAATTTTTCAAGAGATTACCCCCACCTAGAGGTTTCATCCCATATATGCCCTTTCCCGAATTATGAGCATCATTGAGCACCGAAAGCATATCTTCGATTGTCCCATCCTGTATGCCCAACCCGTTTATATTAACTATCGGATGTATAATTTCTATCTCCCTATATTTTAGGGCTCCTTTTACTGCCGCAACAGTGTGGGTAGATAGCCCGACACCCCGAATGTAACCCTTTTCTTTCATCTTTAAAAAATATTCTATGGCCTCATAATGACCCCGTATGGTATGCTCACTCTCCTGTTCGTGCAATAAAAAAATATCTACATAATCTGTATTCATTTCCTTTAGCGCTTTTTTTAAACTGTTTTCAGCAGTTTCTCTGGAATAGGCATAAGATTTCGTAGCAATTACAATTTTATCCCTATCATAACATTTTAATGCATGTCCTATGTGTTTATAGGTTTCATATAATTCGGCAGTATCAACAAAATTAATCTCATTTTCAAAACCATATAACAACAAATCCCCGCCATCTTCATAACTTTGATTTGTTTGTAGAGGACTTATGGTCAGGCTTCCGAAGCACAGCCTCGAAACCTCTATGTTTGTTTTTCCAAGCTTTCTTTTTTCCATGTAACCACCCCAGATAACAATTGCTTATAACCTAACCCAATCCGGCACTCAGATAACAATAAATAAAATATTTCCAACCCGGCAAAAATATTAACAAATGGCAAGTGCTATATTTTAAAAAACGATTGTTTTACTATCGTTTAACCATTGTTTATGACCTAACCCAATTTGCAAGGCAAATTGATGGTAGGTCAAACGCAACAAATATCAAATTTGCACGACCAAAGGGAGTGAACAAATTTGTAATGTTTGACTGCGGGCGATTGTTAAACTATTGTTTAACGGCCTAAATCCTCGATTATCAAATACAGCATTGTTGATGTTAAAAATATTATGCTTGTAGCTGCTGCTACCGTACCCGAGTCGTTAGCCGCAAAACCGATAACACAGGCCACAATAATTCCGCTCCAACCTAAAGACAGTTTAGGATATTTCATAGATATTCTTCTGAACCATCCGATGGGTTTATAAAAAAGTATTCCCAACACAACAACTGCGCTCAGTAGTACCTTGCTCCAAATGGTTACACCTATAATACGCAGATTCATGGAGATTTTTCTGGTTATGATCTGGTACATAACAATGGGACCGTTTGAAATAATCCGGCTGATTGCACCTGCCAAATGGGACTTGTTTTCAACAACAAACAAATCGATTAAAGCCATTACACCTACTACAAACACCACAGCTAAACCTATATATACCAGTCCCCTAAAATTAACCTTTTTCCCCAGCAACCTGACAGATACAAATAAAAAAGCAAACACCGCAGTAATTATTCCACCAACGTTGGCACCCAGTCCCGGAAAACCAATAATAACAGCAACCAATCCATAAAATATTATGGACACATATTTGTTTACATAACGCTTTTCGATCAATGCGGTGGTAAGCATTAAAACCGCCCCGATGAGTATTCCCATATATTCGTTGCCTATTCCATAGTACCTTGCGCCCAATATCGGATCATATCCCAGTAATGAATTCCTAATCAGGTTTTGTCCACTGACGATATCAAGAAGTAGCCCAAACACTAACAAAAACGTAGTATACAAAATTACGTTCAACGGATTGCTTCCGGATACCAGATAAACCGCAGATATTATGGCCATGGTAATCGCCAATAATAACAAGTAGGTGGCAATAATGTTTGTTGTCCCAAATAAGGGTATTAACAATAAAGTAAACGGGGCAACCATGTTTCCTATCAAAGCTAACGATATATACTTGCACCATTTAGCCGGTATCCTATTTTTAAATATTATTAAGGCTAACGCTAAAACAGAAGTAATTATTTGATATACGGCAAAACTATACAGGACCCTATATCTTTGGGTAG
>DASRMN010000265.1:0-5677 GCA_035647935.1 Clostridia bacterium
GTACACATTTTCCTGCATGTTTACTATATTTTATTAATACAAGTCCTATATTTCCTCATCCTTCATTTCTTCCAAATCTTTTTCTACCTCTTCCGAATCCCCTCCTATTTCCTCGAAATCCTCTTCCAAGATATTCATTTCACTATTCGGCCTTAACTTTTCTGTTAGAACATTTTTTCCTTCATCTATTGCTTCCTTAGTATTTTCATAAACTTGCACCAATTTTTCTTTTCCTGTTACAATGTTGGTTTCCAGAATATTTTTGGCTTTTTTAAATCCTTCTTTGGCCTTCTTACGGTTGTTTTCCCCATCGCCGGGGGATAGGAACAAAGCCGCGATCCCGGCAATCATACTCCCTATAGCAAAACCTTTTACCATACCTTTTCTTCTTTCAACCCTTTTTTCTTCCTTGATTGTTTCCGGGTCCATTCTCTTTCTAAGTGTGTTAAATCTTTCCTGTAACTCTTTGAAGTACATGTATACCACCCCTATTTATATTGTTTATTTAATGCCGTACATTCTTTGTTATACCCAATTCATTTATAGGAAAACTGTAATTTATAAATAAAATTAACACGGGGAAATTAACACGGAGACGGCAGACTGTGTAAAAATTGTCATTCCGGATTTCAGCTTTGTGTCATTCTGAGACTGGCAGTATTAACGGTACTTACGAAGAATCCGATGAAGTCGTCCTGAGACGGACAGTATAAACGGTGCTCACGAAGGATCTCATCCTTTGGGGCTCCTTCGCGGGAGGGTTTATTCTGTACGTCTCAGGATGACAATAAGTAAGAAAAGTGCTTTTTCACACAGTCTGCCGTCCCCGTGTTAATATTATTATATAGGGAGGAACATGAGATGAAAAAAGAAACAATTTGTATTCATGGAGGCTATAGCCCAAAATCGGGAGAACCAAGGGTTCTGCCCATAGTTCAGAGCACAACCTATCAATATGGGGATCCTGATTACTTGGCCGATATATTTGACTTAAAGGCGACGGGCCATATGTATACCAGAATTAGCAACCCCACGGTGGAAGCCTTTGAAGAAAAGGTCAGCCTGTTGGAGGGAGGGGTTGGGGCTTTGGCTGTGTCCTCGGGACAATCGGCTACTTTATTATCTTTGTTAAATATATGTTCCAATGGCCAACATATAATAACGGCGTCAAGTTTATACGGCGGGACCGTGACTTTACTATCGACAACATTTAAAAAAATGGGGATAGAAGTGAGTTTTGTCGATCAAACTTTGGGAATTGAGGAACTTTTGAAATATGCCAAACCGAATACTAGGGCTGTTTTTGCGGAAACAATAAGCAATCCCGGAACGGAAGTAGTGGATATTAAAAAAATGTCCAAACTGGCAAAACAAATAGATGTCCCGCTAATTATAGATAACACTATTTCTACACCCTACCTGTGCAGTCCGCTCGAGCATGGAGCAAACATAGTAGTGCATTCTGCGAGTAAATATTTGGATGGACATGCCATCAGTTTAGGCGGTATAATAATCGATGGCGGTAACTTTAATTGGGATAATGGAAAATTTCCGGAATTAACGGAGCCTGACCCCAGTTATCACGGCACAAAATATGTGGAAACATTTAAGGAACAGGCTTATATTGTTAAAGCTAGGATGCAACTCCTGAGGGATATGGGAAATAATTTGAGTCCTTTCAATGCTTTTCTAACGAATTTAGGAATAGAAACCCTTGCTCTCAGAATGAAAAAGCATAGTGAGAATGCTTTGGCCCTTGCACAGTTTTTAGAATCACATCCTAAAGTGGATTGGGTATCATATCCCGGATTGGAAAGCCACAAGGATCATGAGTTGGCAAAGCGGTACTTACCCCTTGGTGCCAGCGGATTGCTAACCTTTGGTGTCAGGGGTGGAAGAGAAGAAGCAGGGGAATTTATAAGAAATATTGATTTGGTGAGTTTAGTAGTGCACCTAGGCGATGTAAGGACTTCAGTGCTTCATCCCGCTACAACCACTCATAGACAGTTGACTGATGAAGAACTCAGAGCCGCAGGTATAGGTCCGGAAATGATAAGGGTTTCAGTAGGTATAGAGGACGTGGGGGATATAATGGAGGATTTCAAGAAAGCGCTGGGCAAATGAATCCCGGACAGGGCAAAAATAATGGGTGTATCAGGAATCGTTACCCGATGCACCCAAAATATTATTAGAGAATGTTATTCATTAATTATAACTTTGTACTCCTCCTTTAATTCATTAGCCCTATCAATATATGCTTTTTGTTGTTTTGCAATTGTCAATTGTTGGCTCAACTGATTTTTGACTTCATCAAAGGTTTTTACAGATTCGCTTTTTTTATCCATTAATTTAATAATATGATAGCCAAATTCGGTTTTGGTAGGTTCACTGATTTCACCTTTTTCCATGTCAAATGCAACTGCTTCAAATTCCGGTACCATTTTTCCTCTTCCGAAATATCCTAGATCGCCACCCTTGATGTTGGAAGGGCACTGTGAATATTTTGAGGCAGCTTCCTCAAATGACAACCCGTTACTAATCTCTTCTGCGATTTTCCCGGCTTGTTCTTCGTCATCAACAAGTATATGGCTTGCTTGCACAGTTTCAGGTTCTTTAAATATATGTTTATTTTCGTTATAGAAACCTGAAAGTTCGTCCTCGGTTACCGTAACGCCTCTCAACAGGTTGAGTACTGCAAACTGTTTTAAAAAATCATCGTACATTTTTCCGGCTTCTTTGATAAAAGCCTCGTTTTTATCGAGTCCATTTTTAATTGCATCTAGGTAGATCAATTCTTGAGCAATTAAGTCATCCAATAGTTGCCTTTTACCCTCCTCGGTTTTGAAATGTGCCGCCTTCTGGGGGTCCAGACCATCCAAAAGTAGGTTAACGTCTTGTTCCAGTATTTCTCTACCACCAACTGTAGCTAATATTTTTTTATCTCCCATATAATGGATTCTCCTTTTTTAGATTTGACTTTGTTCTTACCAATCATAACAAAAAAAAACGGATGTGTCCATTGAATGAGAGGTGAGAGGTGGGATGTGGGAAATGGGAGGTGAGATGTGGGAAATGGGAAGCGGGAGGTGAGATGTGGGAAGCGGGAGGTGAGATGTGGGAAATGGGAAGCGGGAGGTGGGATGTGGGAAATGGGAAGTGAGAGGCGGGATGTGGGATGTGGGTCTGTCTGTGGTGCTGAACTATTAATGTGGCAGGGATGAGTCCATTTAGATATGATATAATGTGAATGACTCCAACCGTTTCATGGATAGGGCTTCTCTTTTCATCTCCACCCTGCACTTTTGTTCAGGATGGAGTGTTCTTGAAAGGATTATAAACATAACTATGATCAAATATGTAGGGAATATCATTCCTATGACAAAAGGAGATTTCAGCATGATAAGGCATTTCTCAAAATATTATAAGAATCATTTGCCATTATTTTTCCTAGATTTTACATGTGCATTTTTAATGGCAGGGCTGGACTTGTTTTTTCCGGCAGTTGTCAAGAGAACAATAGATGAGATTCTGCCGTCTAAAAATCTCAGATTGTTGATATGGGTAAGTATAGGTCTGTTGATTTTATATATCCTAAGAGCGGTATTTCAGTATATAGTTGACTATTGGGGGCACGTTTTAGGAGTTAGGATCGAATATAGTATGAGAAAAGACCTGTTTAATCATATCAACAAATTGTCTTTCAGCTATTTTGATAATACAAAGACAGGCCATATTATGTCCCGTATAGTAAATGATTTAAACGAAATTTCAGAACTGGCACACCATGGGCCCGAGGATTTATTCGTCATAATTGTTACCTTGCTGGGATCATTTATAATTTTATTAAATTCATATTGGCCTTTAGCTTTGATTACTTTTTCCGTAATACCTATTATGGTTATATTCGCTGTTTTAAAAAACAAAGAGATGCAACTCGCATTCAGGGAAATGCGTATAAAAATTGCAGATGTTAACGCCCAGGTTGAAGACAGTGTTTCGGGGGCAAGGGTGGTTAAATCATTTACCAACGAATGGTATGAGGCGGAAAAGTTTGAAAAAGGCAATATGAATTTCAGAAAATCTAGGGAAGGTACGTATAGGGTAATGGCTGAATTTTTTTCCGGGGTGACCTTCTTTTCAAACCTAATCAATGTGATTGTAATGATGTTTGGCGGTTTATTCATATATCTTGATAAAATATCTCCGGGAACGTTGGTAGAGTTTTTACTGTATGTTACTATGTTTCTACAACCAATCAGAAAATTCACAACGTTAATTGAAAACTATCAACAGGGCATGTCGGGATTTGCCAGATTTATGGAAACCTTGGGAATAGAACCTGATATTAAGGATGAGCCGAAGGCTATAAACGTTGAAAGGGTAAATGGTGAAATTGTATTTGATGATGTTACTTTCAGTTATAATAACAAGGAAAATGTGCTGGAGAACATCAATTTATCAATCAAACCCGGGGAGACTATTGCATTTGTGGGACCGTCAGGCGGCGGTAAAACTACCCTATGCAGTTTGATTCCGAGATTTTATGAAGTAGACGGGGGCAGTATCAGGGTGGACGGTATAGACATAAAAATGATTACACAAAGATCCCTGAGGGAGAATATAGGTGTTGTACAACAAGATGTATTTCTGTTCTCCGGAACTGTCAGGGAGAATATAGCCTATGGCGATATAGGTGCAACGGATGAAGGGATTGTAGAGGCGGCTAAGAAGGCGGATGCTCACGAATTTATTATGTCACTGGAAAACGGATATGACACTTATATAGGCGAAAGAGGGGCAATGCTTTCAGGGGGGCAAAAACAAAGGCTTTCTATTGCTAGGATGTTTTTAAAAAATCCGCCGATTTTAATTTTAGACGAAGCAACATCAGCCCTAGATAGCGAGACAGAAAAAATTATTCAAAAATCCTTATCCAACCTAGCCCAAAACAGGACAACCCTGATTATCGCTCATAGGTTAGCTACTGTTAAAAATGCTGACAGAATTGTTGTTTTAACTGATGAAGGCATCGCTGAAACGGGAACACACGAGGAATTGCTGGATAGTAATGACATATATGCAAGGCTATATAAAGCACAATTTGCCGGATTTATGCCGGAAGTCCTATAGTATGGTTTTAGAACATCAAGAGTTATCTTGATGTTTTTTTTGGGACTAATATATGACTTATTAATAAAATTTATAATTATAACATGTTATATAAAATTTGTACAGGTAAATTGTGGGAACATGGAGGATTAGTAAAAAATATATCGAATATATCTTTGTACAGCAGAACATATTTTTACATATTAAGCTTCAATTGGTATCATAGACAGTATGAGGTAAATAATTATAGAAAGGAGGTTTATCATGGAATACTTGCCGTATTTATTGTATTTTATTCAGTCTTGGCTAATATTTGTTGTCCCTTTAAAGTTTCTGCGTTATAAATCAACTGTTGGACAAAGGATCATATTTACAATAGTTTATGCTGCAGGGTCAATTCTCTCAAGAAGAATATATGATTTTTTAAAGGTACCTTTTGGTACACATACCTTTATATTGTTTATTTTTAGTATAATTTTGCTTAAGATTGTAGCAAAAGGTCTTGGTTGGCAAAAATCAATATACGCAACTCTGATTACTTTTATTATTTTGTTGATCAATGATACAT
>DASRMN010000266.1:0-3275 GCA_035647935.1 Clostridia bacterium
GTATTATATCCCTTTTCTTTAAATATTCTATTTCCCTTTCCCCGTATTTAAAATAATTCATTGTAGTTGTCCTTTTTCTTAAAATTGGATTTTTTATATGGCCTGTTGTCCCCGGTGCATCGCTATTTAATTTACGAGAACTGCAAGGACAGGTTCGCGGTTCTTTTTACATTAACTTACATCACTTTTCGGTGGTCTCGGACATTTCGATGCACCGGGAAAGGCTCCTAGTGGGTTGGGGTGTGAACTGTAATGAATGAATAACCCGCCTTTAAAATTTGAACCAGAATATAACACCATCCTTACTGTTTGTGGCTCCGTGGTGAAATTTATGCAGCTGTAAAATTGTACGTGAAATAGCCAACCCCAGACCTGTACCTGCAGAACAACCCCGTGCTACATCACCCTTTTTAAATGGCAGCCATATTTCATCGATTTTATTTTCAGGTATATGGCTCCCACTATTATATATCTCCAGTGTGTCATCCAATATTCTTATGCTAATGTTACCCTTTGCAGGTGTATTGTCAAGGGCATTGATAAAAAAATTGTCTATAACCATAAGTATCAGGGAACGGTCGGCTCTGATTATAGCATCACCGTCTAAAGAAACGGTTATAGATTTTTCTTCCCAAATCGGTTTATAACGGTCAATGATTGTTTTACATACTTCTGCAAGTGCCACATCTTCAAAATCGGTTTCGAGGGAATCCCCTTCCAATTTCGTCAGTTCAAGCATTTTATAAATTATTTGATCCATGCGATCCACATTTTCACGGATATGATTGGCATAATGCTCCCTTTTTTCCGTATGAACATTTTCCTGCAAATTCTCGGCATACCCTGCAATAATACCTAGAGGAGTTTTTAAATCATGGGCTAAGGCATCAGTCATTTCTTTACGGTGATTTTCGAGTTCTTCCTGTTGTTTATAGGTTTTAGTTGTTTGTTTTGCAAGTATAAAGGCTGCAACACCGAATATTATAAGGCAGGAAATCCAAACAAATATCAGACTTGGAAAACAGCGCTCCCCTATATTTACATCACGACCTACAACTGTCCAAAAATCGCTAACTATATTTTTAGCATCACTTGCCCTGACTGTATTTTGATAGGGCAGCGTAAAATAATAGCGATAGGTTAGAAAACCTACCCTCTGGGAAGAGCCTTCTAAACCGGTAAATTGTTGTATAGCTTCCTCCAGCACGGACTGTTCTGTTACTATCTGACGAAGTTCCTTCCTTTTTTCATTATCGGGATTGCCAATATTATTCCTGACAATGTTTCCCTGTTCAAAATAAGGCAAATTATCTGTATTTTCAAAATTTGATGAATAATTGATTACATCAGTATAGGTGCCACCGCTTAACTTCAAATTTCCTTCATCATCAAATTCTTCAGCATATATAATGTTGACAATTATCTTTTCCGGGATAATCATGCCGTTATCAATCCAAAAACCCCGTAGCCCTAATAAATATCCTGCAAGATCTCCTACTTTTTTAGGTTGCGGGTCGGCATATACATACCCTTCAATCTCCTTTATTTCCTCCTTGCTAAACCATTTTTCCGGATCCATATAACCATATCCGACATGGTACTCATTTTTATCTTTGTACTTTGTATAGCTGCATCTCCAGTAATTATTGGTGTTAAAGAGAAGTTCATATTTATCGGTAAATACTGCTACCTCAGAATCCATAATGGTTAAAAAGGGGCTCTCCTGTAGTAATTCATCTTTTACTTTGGGAACATCTATCAGATATCTACCATTGCTCAGATGACCTTGTAAAATACCCCCGACCCTGTTGTTAACCTGTATGGCATGCGAGCGGAGTTCCATACCGATGGCCTTTTTTTCTCGAGATACTAAAAATGCGCTGAAACCTATCATGAGCACCAAGTAGATGACCAAAAATACATTAAAGGTACGTAAATAAATCCTGTTTTTTATCTTGTTATTTGCCATCATTCCACCTCCAATTTATAACCCTTTTTAAACACGGTTTTGATTTGTGAGGCAGCATTGCCCAAGGCCCGACGTAATTTTTTTATATGATTGTCCACCACCCTGTCATTGCCCTCAAAATCATATCCCCAAATCCTGATGAGCAATCTGTCGCGGCTCATCACTTGGCCGGGATTTTCCATAAGTATTTTTAGAATAGCAAATTCCATGGGTGCCAGTATTACTTCCTCTCCACTTATAGTAACTGTACAGCGATACGGATCCAGCCTTATGTCGCCCACTGCTATTGCCTCGTCTCTTACCATACCCTTCGAACGTTTTAATAAAGCCATTACTTTGGCATAAAGTTCCGCCTGGGAAAAGGGCTTGGTCACATAGTCATCACACCCAAGCTTATAACCGTACAACCTGTCATCCTCATTGTGCCTTGCTGTAATAAAAATAATTGGAACATCGCTGATTTTTCTAAGCTCCCGACAAATTACAAATCCATCAATCTCCGGTAGCATTACATCCAGCAGTACCAAATCATATTCATTATCAAGGCACTTTTGCCGGGCTTTTTTTCCGGTTTCAGCTGAATCCAAAGCAAAGGTTCCTTCACTTTTTTCTGTGAAATAATCAGTAATAATCTCCCTCATTTCCGCATCATCTTCTACCAAAAGAAGTTTAAAAGCCATCTTCCTCACCTCCAAATAAACACAGGCCTCATATTTCATCGAAAGAATTTTTATACAACTAGCAGAATATGAAACAGATGTTTCTTTTTGAAAAGTATTGCCTATATGCTTCCCCGCATTTTTTCTGCTTTCGGGTATAGATTAACACACAAATATGTCTTTTTTGTGTTTTTCGTGCTTTTTTATAAAATACAAAAACAGCAGACTGTACAATCTACTGTTCCTTTTAAATCTCTATTTTAATGACCCCACCCTGCCCCTTTGCTGCCCAAACATGCACTGGGGACAGTTCGAGACCGCTAAAAAAGTCCCATTTTTATAAAATCCACCGTAAGGTGTCATTCTGAGTGTAGCGAAGAATCTTGTATTTTCAATACATTAGAGATTCTTCATTCCACTTCGTTGCATTCAGAATGACACGATTCGGGACTTTTTCAGTGGTCTCGGACGGTTCCTGTTGCATCTCGTAACAAATCCCTATCCCCAATATGACAGTTTCAAAAACATATTTACAATCTTTTGCAATTCTGAAAATTCTTCCTTAGTTAAGATATCATAATTCCTGCCACGGATACCCCTGGATTCCAAGCTCCATAAAAATGACTTGAAATTGGGATATTCATTGA
>DASRMN010000267.1:0-2806 GCA_035647935.1 Clostridia bacterium
TTACATCCTTGGGATGTATAAATATAGTATAAAGGCAAATAAAGGTTTCACCTATTATTAGATTTTTGGTTCCCAATACAAAAATAATGGCCCCCTGTTACCGAAACCCTGACTCTAAATCTCCGGAATGGTGGCTTTCAAATTCCGAGCAGGTGGCTCAATGGGAACCGGAATATTCATAGACTATAAATGCACATCGGTACCTGTCCCGATGGCTTGATTTTTTATTATATCCACAATCTTACATCTTAAGAAAAAAATAATCACTCTACATGACAATGCAGAATGATTATTTTTCCCCAGTTATAATTATTGTAGTGTGACTTTTATTTCCTTGATATATCTCCCCACAACAGCCGGTCAATTTCATCCCGCTTAGGTTTGATCGTATAATAGGTAGAGCAAGAATCAAACGGTTCACTGCTATCCCGTCTGTCCTGCCTGATTAAACCTTCATCAATCAAGGGTTTTAACATCCTATGAACCTCACTTGATTCCACTTCAATAGTATCGGCTATAACAGATACGCTTACACAACATAGGCTTGTACGAATCGTATATAAGGCATGTAATATCTTTTCTTCCAAACTATTTTTGCACGCAGAAAAAACTTGCTTCCCTGCACAAAACACCGTTAATGTCCCCTGACAAATCCTTGGCCAAAACTCTTTTGTTAAAGGATTTGTAGCGACAATAGTCCCGACCTCATTCGGACCTTTAATTTCCCCGAGACTAACTTCTATGTCGTTGTCCTTTAGTTTTATATTATTATATGGCGGTTTTCGCTCAGTATAACGTAACCCCCCACGGTTATCCTTATCGCAATAACAAAATAGATATTCTCCATCGGTGAGCAAACAATTAAATTTTCCGTATTGATTGATTTCTTTCATTATGTTTTCTAAATTAACAAAACTTTTATCATTCCACATAGGCTGTATGGTTCCCATCATATTCAATAAGTAGCAGAAGGAAAATTCTGTATCTGTATCACCCACCGGCTTCCAACGTCCTGTAGACAATTTTTCTCGACAATCAGGTGATAAGGTACCATTATGGGCGAAAGCATATTCCCGGCCGTTAAGTTCCCGGATAAATGGATGGGTATTTGCATAAGATTCCGAGCCAGAGGAGGCTTTTCTGATATGTGATAAAAATATATTTGAATAGAAATCGTAATTTTTAACAAATTCAGCCAGTTTGCTTGATTCAGCTTTCAAAGGTTCCTTAATAACCTGTACTGCCTTACCGCCTTCCGGATATAAGGCTATGCCCCATCCGTCAGGATTATCTATGCTCCTTCCGGTAAGTCCCCGAAACGAAAAACCACATTTTACAGGCTTGTTGAAACTCATTCCCAATAATTCACACATTCTATTTTTCCCCCCCTTGGCATATTACCAGATTGCTTTTGTCATAAGTGACAAATTGGGTACGTCCCCCTTTGTCACCCGACAAACTGTTTAATTTCCCATTTGTTTTTTATCCCTTAGAAGACCACAAAACATATAATCAGTTTCTTTAATTTATCTGCCATATATTTATCCCTTCTACTTTTAGCAAAGGGCTAAAAAATAACTCATGACTGAGATCACGAGTATACATGTTGGATTATCAATCCCATTATTTTCGAAATACGAAAAGATATTCATGTGCCAACAATAAAAAGTTATATTTTATACTTCTTGTTTTCCAAAAACCTGTAGTTTTGCAATTATGCTGTTCTTTTATAATAATTTCTTTAAGCGTAAATCCTGCATTCCGAAATATTTCCATAACCCTGAAACTTATAGGAACAACACAACCCTTATTTCGTGCGTCCCCCATTAATATTGCACAAAATTTGCCTGGTTTCAGTACCCTATAACATTCAGAAGCCACTAAAGCCATCTGTTTTAAAAAATCATCGGCCTTCAGTAATGAAAGATCCCCCCTGATATTATCACTATAATTAATAATGTTAGCATAAGGCGGATGGGTACAAATCATATCAATACTCGCATCTGCGATAAAACTGAGATTTCGCGCATCACCGTGTTTTATTTGAACATTGCCCCCATTTGGGCAGTCAAATTTAATTTTCTCTTTACAACATCGAAGTGCCCCCGGATTTATATCGACTCCAATAATGTTTCGATTAAGCAATTTGGCTTCAATAAGTGTTGTCCCGCCTCCCACAAATTGATCAAGTACCGTATCCCCCGGCTTTGAGTAACGTAAAATTAAATTGCGCGGAATATATGGAGACCAATTTCCACGATATTTAGCATCGTGAGTTGCCCAATTTCCACGTATAGGAAATGACCAGACTGTATTCATTTCTAATTCAAAATTTTCAGGTCCCCATTTTTTTATCTTCATATCAATATACGCTCCATCACATCGTTCTCAAGGATAACAATGTTGCAGGTGTATTACATTATATTAAGTGTCCCCCGGGATTGCACCATACCGTTCGACATTTTTGTTCATGTTTGCCAGCATATGCCACTTCTAGGACATTTAAAATAAAGAAATAAGCCCAACAATCAAACCACGGATAGCAATATATATTGTTATATGTATTATAATCTCGTTAGTTCAAATATCCACTCTATCCACCTTGATATAGTCGAAGCACGTCTGTAAAATGTATCTTCAGATTCTATATTGTATAGATTACCCTCTTTCATAATTGCAACTATTTCATGCCTTTGTGGAATATCGCCCCGTTCTATACATAACCTGAATGTTTCATTAAATACTTTATGGTTTAGTATCAGTTCAACAAATTTTAATTGTCTTGGTTTATATTTTAACCGGAATA
>DASRMN010000268.1:0-4532 GCA_035647935.1 Clostridia bacterium
GAAACGATTTTGAAAAATGGCTATATCAAAGTTGTATATATTGGTTTGACAGGGAAAAAAATATCTTTGGAAATAACGGAATATATATTTGGGATGTGATGGCGGCAGCAGCCCTCTTAAATCCACATCTATTTATGGAAAACATTTTATATATTACCCCTGATGAAGAAGGAATAAAAAGAGGTTTGTTGCTTGGAAAAGGAAATATGAAAAAAGTCACTATACCGAAAATAAAAGATACAGATAAATATATAGAACATGTATATGAACAATTTAAGATTTTTGGAGAAAACACCAATCTAAAATCTATAAACAAGCCTGTTTTTCAGGTATGAAAATAAGCTTATCCCTGTCTAATTCTATATTAACCCTGTCCCCTTCTATAATGGCCGTAAAATCCGGAACAATACTTTCTAACTTCAAATCGCTATCGGTATTGTTCAACTTTAGCAAATAACTATCCCCTCGGTATATTTTCCCCGCTACTATATATTCGCCATATTCGCCGTTTCTGAATTTATTTATCTTTATTGCCGAGGGCCTTATAAGGCATTTGTACTTTCCATTTTCTTTGTCTACATTGCTGCTGAATAGTTTACTTATGAATTTATTGTTTATTACTTTTCCGCGGATATATGTGCCTTTTGAAAAATAATCAGCCACTGTGGTATTTATCGGGTTCTTAAATATATTCTCCGGCGTATCATATTGTTCTATTCGGCCATCATGCATAAAAGCTATTCTATCAGACATGGTAAGCGCTTCTTCCTGATCATGGGTTACAAGTATGGTAGTTATCTTATATTCCTTTTGCAACTCTAGGACTAATTCTTGCATATCCCTTCTTAAATTGACATCAAGGCTGGAGAAAGACTCATCCAAAAGTAACACCGTCGGTTTAGCGGCAAGGGCCCGGGCCAAGGCAACCCTTTGTATCTGACCACCCGACATTTTGTCCACATGTTTGTCTTCATAGCCCTCCAATTTAACTTTCCCGAGCAGATTCATTGCTTCTTTTCTACGTTCATTTTTGTCGATACCAAGCATTTTTAAAGGAAAACCTATATTTTCCGCAACCGTCATATGAGGAAATAATCTGAGATCTTGAAAAACAATAACTGTTCTTCTCTTGTGGGCAGGGGTTTTATCCACTATATTCCCGCCTAATACAACAGAGCCCTCATCCTGATTTATAAGGCCCGCTATTGTTTTTAACAAAGTACTTTTCCCGCATCCCGAAGCGCCTAAAAGTGATATAAACTCCCCATTTTTAACTTCCAAATTTATGGACTTTAATATTTTTTTATCAGACAATGTAACAGATATATTTTTCAGTTCCAGTTCCATTTATATTTTCCCCCATTGTTTTGATACGGTAACTTTTTTGTAACCCCATCTGTTATTATAAGGATCAAAAGCGTAGATACCATAAATATCAAAGCATAGGCAGAACCCAAAGCCCGGTCCCCTTTTGCTATGAATGGCACCATAAGCATATTGAACGTCTTAATTTTTCCTCCACCTATTAATAAGGTGATGAAATATTGGCTGGATGAGATAATATACGCCATGCCGATACTTGTTTTTATTCCCGGTACAAGCAATGGCAGAGTGATATAAACAAATGATTTGAAGGGCGATGCCCCCAAAACATAGGCCTGCATTTCCAAACGCTCACCTATGGATTGCGTCAGGTCCCTCATGATGCTTACGGAATAAGGTAAAGTATATATCAGATGAACTATTATTACCCCCAATACAGTATCAGCCAGCGACATATGTATAAACACTATATGTATCCCCATAGCAAATACAGTTTCGGGCATCAGATTTGGCGCAATACCCAGAAGGGCTATTAATTTTTTTCCCGCAAAATCATATAGGGTTAACGCTCGGGCAGTCATAGTACCTATTATAACCGATAAAATGGCTACAGATAAAGACAATAACATACTTGAAAATAGGACCTGAAAGATCCCTGTATGGGGTGCAAAAACCTCCTTAATTGCCCTGAATGAATAGGTCCTTGGTAACAAATTCGGCCAAGGCCATCTACCGGTAAAAGTCCACAGAAGAAGAATTACTATAGGTACTAATACCATAAACAAACTGATATACAGAAAAACATTTAACAAGCTATTCGATTTGAAATTCCTCATGGATATCACCTGCTACTTTATTTTTTTTGGTTACCAGATAATATATTCCCGCCATAATCCAAGTTATCGCTAACATCAGTCCGTTTATGGCCATGGTATAAGGTCTATGGCGCAAATCAGGATGAATGTATTCAATATTAGCCTGTACAGGTAATGCTTTGGGGACAGTTGCTCCCAATAAAAACGGCAGATCATAAGCTCCAAAAGAAAACGTTAGGATAATCAAAAAAGCTTTCCTTATAGCGGGCATACTCAGGGGCAGGACTATATAAAAAAAGGTTTTTAATTTAGATGCGCCCAAGTTCTCCGAGGCTTCCCCTAAGGTTTTATTTACACCGGACATCAGGGCCAAGCTAAAGTATGCAACAAAGGGTATTTCTTTCCACATATAGCTTAAGATAATGCCAAGGTTATTTTTTGTATATAACAACAACGGAAAACTCCCCTGTGTGTTTATTAATCCTAATTTGTAGAAAACCCTGGCAAGCAGACCATTTTGGGAGAACATACTTATTGTAAACAATGCTACTATGGCGTGCGGTATAATTATTGCCAGTTTGATTACCTGCAGTATCCTGCCTTCTGTATGGCCTGTGTATGTCAATACGGCTGTAAGTATGGTACCCAAAACCACTGCTAGGACCGAAGAAATAATGGATATCTGTAAACTTACCTTCAAAGAATCAAGAAAAGCGGGGTCAGAAAGTATTTCTTTATAATAGCTCAAGGTTACGTTGACCAGATTAAAGGCCGGAATATACCCGAAGCTTTGAATTATTCCGTTTATAACTCCAAACATAAAAATAACACCCAATAATGCTATGGGCATTATAAGTATATAGGGTGTTCTTTTATTCATTACTTTTCACTCCAATTCCAACAATTAAAAACTTTTTTCAGCTATTTACCGACTACTTCTTCCAACCAAATTTCTTCTACTATGGGAACAATATTAGCTGGCATTTCCGGTAAACGCTTACCCAGAAGTTCATCCTGCGGCAGAACCCCTTCCCCCATATCTACATTGTCGAACCGGGCCTTTTCTTCATCCGTTAATTTATCATAGGAAACTATCGGTAATGTTTTCAACTCTTCGAATTGAGTTGCTTGTATTTCAGCCGAAATAATTGCATTGATTGCCACCAAAGCGGCAGCTTTATTAGGTGAATTTTTGGCTATGGCTATATAGTTTGTGTTACCCACAGTGCCTTTATCAAAAATAAATGTTCGCACGGTATCGCTATATATACCTTTTTCTTTGCCTGCGGTTACCGAGTAAGATCCATAACTCATGGTCATTACCAACTCGCCGTCTTCAAACATATTATCAACTTCCCCGGAGGTAGCGGGAAAGGTTTTGCCCCGATTCCATAAGTATTTATTTAACTCCCTTAAATATTCCAAGGCAGGTTCTATTGCTTTCTTAACCACTTCTTTATCCGCTTCCATATCAGAAAATTGTTCATGTCCGACTATGTCACAGATCAGTGTTCTTACAAAAGCGCTTCCTGTAAAATCAGGTAATGCGGGATAGGTCACCTTACCTTTATATTTTTTGCAATATTCCATGAATTCATCTGTATTTCTCGGTGTTTCTCCGGTTATGGCGCTGTCATTGATGAATACCATTTGTGCCTTGCCGTAAGGTGCTTCGTAACCTTCTATAGGAAATCCAAAATCACACTTAACTTCCTCGTCTTCACTATCTATATATTTTTCAAAATTAGGTAGTTTTTCTATAAAAGGACCAAATAATAAATCATTTTCTTTGGCGGAATAGAAATTTTCCCCGTTAATCCATATCATGTCTATGGTCCCTTGTTCCAAACCGGCTTGTTTCTCCCCTGCTAATTTAGCTAAAATATCGTCGATATCCATTCCGACAACTTCTAGGACAATATCGTATTTCTCTTTTAGTACAGGGGCAACAGTTTGTTTCAACCATTTATTTCTATCTTCATCTCCGCCCCAGCCATAAAAATTAACAGCATTTCCCTTGGCCTCTTCAAGTATTTGATCGAAATCTGCATTTAGGTTAAATTCTTGGGATACCACATCCATTCCACTATCTTCAGACGCTTTTGATATGCCCTTCTCTTTACCACAGCCCGTAATTAACAATAAGATTATAATAATTGCCGACAATAATGACACAAACCTTTTGGAATTCATTTTTTCCTCCTTTGTTTGACAATGTTTTTATAGTAACACCTATAGTATACAGAATGTTCCAAATTATTGCACTGATGATAGTAATTTTTTATAGTCGGCACCTTGCTTATTAAATATATCTATACATCCAAAATTAACACGGGGACGGAATTAACACGGGGACGGAATTAACACGGGGACGGTTCTATTGTTAATTAAAAT
>DASRMN010000269.1:0-2862 GCA_035647935.1 Clostridia bacterium
GATTTTTTCGATAATTATCCCTATGAGTATTATAAAAAATTGAAAGATGATCAGGGCTCTGTGGAAGAAAGTTGCAGTAATATAAAAAACTTAATCGGAAACAGGGAAGACAGATTAAATTCAATCGAGGACGAAACAAATAGATTAAATAAACGTATCAATGACAACAGGGTGGAAGTTGACAGTTTAAATCAATGGATACAGTTGGCACAGGATTATATTATAAAAGAAAAGGATAGAGAAAACATAATTTTCGGTATCAATCAATTAAATGATAAATGCGGAAAGTTAAATACCCGGATTGATATTGTAGAAAAAGATGTTACCGAAAAAGCGGGCATACTGAAAAAACTGAGTGCTGATATAGTAAGACTTGCAAATGGAATAGAAGGCTTGGTAGACAAATATCTATATAAGGAAGTCAAGGATGCTGATCCTATTTTTGCTGATGTGAGCATAACTGGTCTGGAGGAAGAGAGGACAAACTTAAAAAACATACTGAGTGTGAAACAGGGTAATATCAGTAAATACTATGGTTTAATCGAGGAAAAGGAAAAATATATTGACAATAAATTAAAAAATTTAAAAGGGAAAAGGAAGTTTAGTGATTATCCCATAGATGAAACGATGACATTCCCCTTTTACGGCGAAAAAGAAATAGAAGATCTGATGGATTATATAAATGAACTAAAACCTATCAAAGCAGAGGCAGAACAAGAATTAAGACAAGCAAAAGAAAAACACCAAAAACAGTTAACAAGGTATGATGTAGGCAGGGAACAGTTTTTTGAGAAATATGAAGAAATAATAGAATTTAGCGATTCATTGGACAATATAAAAATGTCTATAGACAGAGAAAGGGAAGAATTGTTTGAGAGGAAAAACAAAAATAAGGAAATATGGGGAAAATTCCTCAAGGAAAAAGAAGATATTGATAAATGCATAGAAAGTTTGAAAATAGGCGACGGGAAATATGAATACCTAGCTGAAAACATAGAACCTGCACATCCGACAGAGGAATTTTACAGGGACTTTCCTTATAAAAGGAAAACATTTATTGATGATGCATTGGAAAATTTAGAAGGGCTGAAAAATGAACTTGAACAAGTCAGTACTAGGTTGGATAATGAAAGAAATAATTTTATTGCGTTTTGTAACAGTGAAATAAACGATCCTAGGTTAAGGGAGAGAACAATTTCCGGGATAAACTACAAAACGAACTACAATGAAATTCTGGAATGGCAATCAAAAATGCAAGTGAGAATAAAAAATACTATCAGAATTGCGGAGGACGACATCAGACAACATGATAGAGACCTAGAGCAGTTTATAGATCACCTGTGCACTTATTTGCGTACGCTGACGGATGAACTTGGTATAATACCAAAAAAGACGAGAATTAAGATTGATGATAGCTGGAAGGACATATACAGATTCAACATTCCGGAATGGAAGGAAGAAGAAGGCAAGGAAGAGCTCAGAAGGTATATAGATTGGATGATAGAACAACTGGAAAGCGGTGAATTTAAAAACGAGGACGGGACAGATAACAGTGCCGGCATAAGAAAAGAAATAGAAAAATGGCTGGATTCCAAGCAACTCCTTGTTGTTGTTTTGAAAAACAATCAAATCAAAATCAGTTGTCGCAAAGTGACCAACGACGGTAAAATCAGCGGCGGTCTCACCACATGGGAAAGTTCAAACAGATGGTCCGGCGGCGAAAAATGGAGTAAAAACATGACACTATTTTTGGGTATATTGAATTATGTGGCAGAAAAAAGGCAGGGTGTTATAACGGGACTGAAATCTAATCGCACTGTTATAGTGGATAATCCCTTTGGGGAAGCGTCCAGCGACCATGTGTTGGATCCGGTATTTATGATAGCGGAAAAACTGGGATTTCAAATTATTGCATTGACAGCTCTCGCCGAAGGGGTTTTTGTCAGAAGCTACTTTCCCGTAGTGTACAGTTGCAAACTGCGGCAAACGGTAGATAATAACAGTTTAATAATAGACAAGGAAAAAGAAATACAACATGCCTTTTTTAAAGACAACGATCCGGGCACATTAAACAGGCTGGAGGAAAGAAGGCAACTTACCTTGTTTGGATAGGGGATAGTGACAAAAGTGACAAAAGGGGACGTCAGGCTGTGTGAAAAAGCACCCTTCCCGCTTTTTGTCATTCTGAGTGTAGCGAAGAATCTCGTTTTTAGGCCATTTGAGATCCTTCGCTTCGCTCAGGATGACATTTTTCACACAGTCTGACGTACCCAATTTGTCACTCAGTTGTACGTATTTGTCCAATTATGCGTCGTTAACTTGCTTAAAATATTTATATATTACAACTCTCATCGCGGTTTGAAATTTTGATAGTTCCAACAACTCCCTGGAAACAAAAAACCTGAAATTCGCAAACTCGCTACACTCCCCTCAGGGACTAGGCAAAAAACGCCGTCGCAAACAGCGCGCAATTTCTGCGGTTTTTTATTCTCCCGGCTATGCCGGACAGGCATGTCACTGGGAACCATTACAAAATTTCAAAAGCGGTTCGCATTGCAATACATAAATATTTAAAAGGTAGCAGGGGCGGTCTTTGACCGCCCGCTTGCGGCGCAAGAGGGCAGACAGGGTCGTCTGCCCCTACAATATTACCAAGGGATGTTTTCGTGTTTTTGTAGGGGTGGACGGCCCTGTCCACCCTCTATTAATGCACATTTCCAGAACATGCTTAGGGACTAGGGGACGGCGAGTTCTTGTCCCATCAAATTCCATTTTATCTATAGGCAGAGAATGGTGGGATGGGAAAAAACTCCCGTCCCCTTGTCCCGTGCCTTCCTTTTTGTTACAAGTTCCTGTATCATT
>DASRMN010000270.1:0-2925 GCA_035647935.1 Clostridia bacterium
TGTCCACCCGCGGGCAGACAGAGTCGTCTGCCCCTACAAAAAACAATGTTTTCATTTATCGTGGTGTGGCTAGTACATGTAAATTCTGAGTGTAGCGAAGAATCTCGTTTTTAGGCCATTTGAGATCCTTCGCTTCGCTCAGGATGACATTTTTCACACAGTCTACCGTCTTTGGAAATACCGTTTTCGGTTTCTTTCCCTACAATTTCCACCAAATAGTTAAGGAACTCTTCCCTCAAATCCTCCCGTCTCAAAGCAAATTCCACGGTTGCTTCCAAAAATCCCTGTTTATCTCCCACATCATACCGCTTTCCTTCAAATATGTATGCATACATGGCTTCTTTTTGGGCCAGTTCCTTTAATCCGTCTGTGAGCTGGATTTCTCCGCCTTTCCCCGGTTTTGTATGTTCCAGTATGTCGAATATGGCAGGGTTAATTATATACCTCCCGAGGATAGCGATGTTTGAGGGGGCTTCTCCGACAGAAGGTTTTTCCACCAACCCTCTTGCTTTGTATACATTATCCTCTATATGCTTACAATCCACAATGCCATATTTATATACATCTTCCTCGGCTACTTCCTGCACCCCTAATACCGTGGTTTTATATTCATTATAGATTTCAATCATCTGCTTTAAACAGGGTTTTTTGCTATAGACAATATCATCCCCTAAAAGAACGGCAAAGGGTTCATCCCCTATAAAACTCCTTGCACAGTAGATAGCATGCCCGAGCCCCTTGGGCTCTTTTTGGCGAATATAATGAATGTTTACCATATTCGAAATGTTCTTTACCATTTTTAATAAATCATTTTTGCCGGATTTCTCCAATTCAATTTCCAATTCTACCGATTTATCGAAATGATTCTCTATGGACGATTTGTTCCTTCCCGTAATAATCAGTATCTCTTCTATCCCTGATTCTATAGCCTCTTCTATTATGTATTGCAAAGTAGGTTTATCCACTATAGGAAGCATTTCTTTTGGCTGTGCCTTTGTTGCGGGCAAAAACCTAGTGCCTAAACCTGCGGCTGGTATAATAGCCTTACGTACCTTCATTGCAAAATCCCCCTTTAAAATTCCATCTTTCTTATAGATTATTCCCCATACTATCAATGTGATTTTTAATCCTTTGATAGTGCTGTTTTTTTCTGAACAGTTCTTCTTGTTTAGCATTTAATAGTAAAATGGGTTCCCTGTCCTATTTCCTTCTGAAGAAAAAACAAGGCAAAACAAACCCATTGGTCTGTCTGCCCTGTTGATATCTATATTTTAGCATTATCTGCTTGGATTGGCAATAACAAAACAATTTATGAAAATACGATTAGCGGTGCCTATCTCCGTTCCCTTTCTCTGAGCTTGGGATTTACATCTACTTCTATTTTAACAATTTCTTCAACAATACTCGTTTAATGATTCATTATAGTCCGATAAAATAATTGTCTTCAAGGCTCAACCCTGTCTGATTTCAGCAGATACTGATGGAAGGAATATTCGCCCACCATAATGAGAGCCGCAAAGATCAGCGCGGAAAAAGTTGTTATAGTAAATGTCGGGACAACCATAGCTACCGCAAACGCTATCAAAGCAACCAGAATACCGTTAATTATGGCAGCAGCGAGGCCCCCAACCCTAGGCATTATAAACAGATCGCCGACCAGATAATCTATTACCGTTGCCAAAAGAGCCACAAGAAGTACCCATTCAAAAGCGTTCCCGCCAACGAAGCCAAGAGCAATCCCGGCGAAAACCAATGTCATCAAGAATTTAAATAAAAGAGCGTTGGTAGTACTGCTCATTTTATCACCTCCTTCTGGAATTTTGCCCAAATAAAACGGAATTATTCCGTCAAAGGACTGGGCAGATACCAAACAAAAAAAGAACCGACCTTAATTGGCTGATTCTCTCTGGTTGGTACCTTCTTACATAATGAGACAAAATTTCCCTCTCCGTGTTCTGCTGAAAATTTTGTTCAAAATATAATAAATTTCATTTTTTTGTCCTATCATCCTTTTGTCCTAGATGTGACAAATTGGGTACGTCCCCTTTTGTCCCCCTAATTACGGCAGAACCCGTAAGGTTATAGGTTCCTGCTTTTTCCTTGGTCAGCGCTTTTCTAAGCGAAATAATTTCATCTTTTAATCGCCTGTTCTCCTGCTTTAGAACTTTGTATTTTTCATATAGTTCATTATATTCAAAACCCATATCTATCGTCTGAGTGTTATATTTCCCTATACCATCTGAAAAATCAACAATTTAACATTTTCTCATAAATTGCACTAAAGATGGCATTACACTTGCACAATGCTTTCCTAGGTATTTTTTCTATAAATTCATATGATCGTTCGCTCAAATCCAATGCCTTAACCTGCTCCATTAAAATATCACCCTTGGTTTGGATGTTATATTCATCCAGATTTACCCTAGTGAAAAAAGTACTGATTGAATTTGTTATCGGAACCACTGTTATTATGCCATTCAGTTCCCTTTGTGTAACAGGGTCCGATATTATAAGTGCAGGTCTGTATCCCTTTTGTTCATGCCCCTTTGATGGTGAAAAATTAATTTTTATTATATCTCCAAATTCCAGATTATTAAAATCATTTTTATTTAGTCTAGGCATCGTTCCTACCACACTTCTTTCCCGACCGGATTTCCCCAATCAATATCTATTTTGGGGTTCAGTCTTTCTCCCTTGGATTGTTCAGCCAAGAGTTCAAATTTTGTTTTTTCCTGTTTCTTTTTTAATATCAAAACTTCTCCCTCTATATCAACATCAAAACTTATATTTTCAAAATTATTGCTATCTATATTCAGTTTTTCTAATATTTTTTTTGGTATGCGAATGGCTGCGCTATTGCCCCATTTAGCCAAGTTAATCTTTATTTTAATCACCCCTAATTTTTCTATTCCCTGCATATAGTAT
>DASRMN010000271.1:0-5373 GCA_035647935.1 Clostridia bacterium
GAAGAAGATGCGGGAAAACTGATTCACAGGGACGGTCTGGGCACTTTAGTAGATTACAATCGTAGCGGGGTGCCTTTAATAGAAATTGTTTCCGAACCGGATCTGAGATCAGCGGAAGAGACAAGAGCATTTTTACAGAAACTTCGTGCCATAATGCTATATATAGGGGTGTCGGATTGTAAGATGAATGAAGGGTCCTTCAGATGCGATGTGAACCTGTCCGTCAGGAAAAAGGGAGAAAAAGAATATGGTACAAGGACAGAGATGAAAAACCTGAATTCTTTCCAATCTGTTACGAGGGCCATAGAATATGAAGCCCAAAGACAAATCAAGGAAATAAAAGATGGCGGAATTATAGTACAGGAAACCAGACGTTTTGATCAAAATAGCGGAAAAACCTTCTCCATGAGAACCAAGGAAGATGCACAGGACTATAGATATTTACCGGACGCGGATTTAATGCCAATAGTGATAGATGAAGCAAGAATAGAAAAATTGAAAAAGACATTACCTGATTTGCCTGATGTAAGGAAAAAATTATATATGGATAAGTATGGCCTAAATAGTTATGATGCAGAGCAATTAATTTCATCAATAGATATCGCAGACTATTTTGAAGAAGCGGTTAAACTGTGCAAAAATCCCAAAACCCTAGCAAATATAATGATTACAGAGGTATTCAGAATTGTGGATACCGACGATTTCGCGGTACCTTTTTCATATAAACATTTGGCTGAGTTAGTTGATTTACTGGAGGATGGAACAATAAACAGCAGCACAAGCAAAAAGATTCTAGAGGAAATAATAAAAGAAGATAAATCACCCTCAGTAATTGTGAAGGAAAAGGATTTGGAACAGATTAATGATATTGATATTCTCCTGTCTATAGTTCAAGAGGCTATAGCAAGCAGTAAAAAGGCGGTTAAGGAATATAAAGGGGGAAAGGAAAAGGCTTTACAAGCAATAATTGGCAAGATAATGGGTAAAACCAGGGGAAAAGCAAATCCGGAGACTGTTATTAAATTATTAAAAGAGGAACTAAAATAAGCTATATGTTCGGTGCCGGGCGCTGATAAGTGTTCTAAAAAACTCTCCTTTCTGTTGCAACTCTATTCCAATTATTGACAGAAGAGAGAATTTTATTTCACAACAGGTTACTTCCGGCATCTGTGAAGATGGTGATGATTTTCTTCATAGTATTAAAGTCAATTTTATTGATGTGGTCATAAGGTTTATCGATATAGTAATTTTTATTATCTCTTGTATAAAGAAAATGGGGATGGTATGTTTCATCTCCACTCATTTCAATTCTAATATACTGAGCAACTCCATCATATGTATGGTACAAACCATCCAATATAGGAGTTGCTTTTATTTTAAAACTCCCAACAGAAACAGGCGTATCGGAAGATTCATCTATGGAGGGTCTTTTTTTTAATACCTAAGGCATACAATGGTTTTAGGATGATATTCGGATCAAAAAGCGGTTTTAAATACCACTTTTGGCCCCTAAAAATAGTGCATTTACAGGTGAATGGACAAATGCAGATATTTGAAGAATAATGTTTAAATTTGGTTGATAAAGTATCGGGTGGATTATATACTATAAATAGAAATATATAGTAGTTTATGGGGGGGGGCAATTTAATGGCTGCTCTATCCGAATTTACATTGGGGAAAAGAGAAAAAAAGGGGATCAGCATATCTGTTTTGGTGTTATCCCTAATTGTTTTAGCAGTGGGGTTAAGCCAAATTTCGCAAAGGACAACATCCCCCCTAATTAACAGATCAACAGCTATCTTTCGCAGCTTTATTTATTTTGGACTATTTATAGCATGGGGATTATACGTTCGTAGGCGCGTTATGCAAAAACAGGTTCGAACTTATTTAACTGCCATTTCCCTATTAATGGTGTTTTGGCTTTTATTACGTACTGTAAAATATTTTTTTGTAATGGAAAATCTGAGTCTTTTCAGGTATCTTTGGTATGCTTATTATATTCCGGAGTTGTTAATTATTCTTATGAGTCTGTTTATTGCTTTATCTATGGGAAAGCCGGAAGATTACAGATTGCCCAAATGGACAAGGATATTTTACATTCCGACATTGATTTTAATTGGACTTGTTCTTACCAACGACTATCATCAGATGGTTTTTGTATTTTCCGGGGGCATAATCCGTAATAATGTAGAATACAAACATAATATAGTATTTTGGATAGTATTTGCTTGGTTAATTATTTGTGCATTAATAGCCCTTGTAGTAATGCTAACAAAGACCAAGGTGCCAAGAAGTAAAAAAATTATTTGGTTGCCGTTCGTTCCTCTTTTAGCTGCAATTGTATATACCTTTATTTATGTATTTTGGTTCCCCGTCATTGAAATATTTGCTAATGATATGACCATAGTTCTTTGTCTATTAATTATGAGTATCTTTGAATCTTGTATATACACGGGTCTTATCCGCTCTAATAGACACTATGTCAGGCTTTTTTATGCTTCAAGTATAGCTGCCTTAATTGTGGATAAGAACTATAATATTTGTTTTAAATCCAAGGGAGCCAGGTCCCTGTCCGTCGAAACTTTAAAATCGGCAGAGAATGGGCCAATAGGTTTAGATGGGAATACCCGGCTTTCCGGACTACCTATTACCGGGGGCCATGCGCTGTGGCTGGAAGACGTTTCCGAAATGAATCGTTTGCTTTCTCAGCTAAAAAAGGTAGGGGAAAAATTGTCCAAAAACAATGAGCTGCTTCAGGCTGAATTAGAATTGAAAGAACGACAAGCAGTAGTAGAAGAAAAAGATAGACTATATGACAAAGTTATAAAAGGAGTAGGCACCCAGCTTCAGGTATTAGAGAATTTTCTCTCGGAAAGTCATGAACAGAAGACAACAGAAAAGGAAAAATTGATGTGGCTTTGTATTCTTGGGGCTTATATAAAGAGACGTTCAAATTTAATCATTCTAAGTGAGGATTGTGGAACCCTCTTTGCAAAGGAATTAGAATATTCTTTTAGGGAATCGACAGAGGCAATTTCTGAATGCGGCATAGATTGCTTTTTCAAACGCAATTCTGAGGGTTCGATTCTTACAGTATACGCACTATTAATTTATGATATATTTCAGGAAATTGTGGAGCTGGTTTTACCAACCCTAGAAGCACTCTTTATAAATCTGGAAATTATAGACGAAAATATTAAATTAAATCTACAAATTAGCTATCAGGGAAAAACCGTTGTCGTAGATAAACTTAGAAATTTTAACAAATTAAACCGATTGGGTGGTTACATTAAAGAAAATTGGGAGGAAGACACACTGCATATAAGCACCGGAATTTCCAAGGAGGTGGGTAGTCATGATTAATTTTGCCGCACTACAGCCTACTTCCCAAATAATAATCCTGGTGCTACTGTTGATTATGTTCCTTGTAAACGGATATATTATGACCTCTGCTATTTTAAGAACAGGAAGATGGGGAATAGGTCTTATTGCTTTTTTTCATATACTGCTATATTATGTTGCTCTGGTTACATTATCTACCTATTTGTATGAAATTGAATTGGGGGTAGAATTCCATCCTGTGTCTTATTATTTTGCAATATTACCCCTATGGATCTATCAGACATTTCTTGTTATTAATAGCTGTGTGGCCCTCGTACTATTCTATAAAATGAGGATATATCAGCAGAACACCATAACAAAGGCATCCATTAAAGAAGCTGTGGATAATCTATCAGCAGGTTTAAGCCTATCATTAGAAAATAGTTTTGTTATATTGTCTAATTGGCAAATAGACAGATTATGTCATACTCTTACAGGACAGGATCTGCAGAATGGGGAGGTTTTTTGGAATACATTAACAGAAGGTGTGTTAAGAGAAGGGAACCAACGATGGGTTCAAGCCGTTAATCCTATTATTACTTTGGCAGATGGCAGGACATGGAGTTTTAACCGTCGTACTATTGAGGTTGAAGATGAATCTATTATAGAAATCACTGCTGTTGATACAACAGATCTTAATTCCTTAAGGATTCAGTTAGAAAAGGATAATGAAATTTTGGAAGAAATGGGTTCCAGACTTAGGCAATATAGTAAAAACATTATGGAAATTAAGGCTAAAGAAGAACGGCTTGCTACAAAGATGCATATACATGAAGAACTTGGCTATGCCCTGTTGGCTACCCGCCAATTTTTCAGAAACAAAAAATATGATATGGAAATAGGAATAGGGACAGGGGAAATACTAAATCTATGGAAAAAAAACATAGCCGTTTTACAGGGTACTATGGAACGAAAAAAATCTACAGCGTTAGATTCCCTTATTTCTGCGGCTGAGGCTGTTGGTATTGAAATAGTTTTAAAAGGGGCCCTTCCGGAAGATATACGGGGAACAAATCTGATTTTGCTTGTTGCAGGAGAATGTCTAACCAATTCTGTTCGTCATGCTAATGCAACGAAACTTTATTTAGAGATAATAGAAACCGAGCAGGGCTATACCGCTACTTTCTCAAACGATGGGATTATACCAACATCGGAAATTATCGAGGGTGGTGGTTTGTCCGGATTGAGAAATCAAATTGAAGCTATCGGTGGGGCGATGGAAATCGGTCATACTCCGCAATTTATCTTGAGGGTTATTATACCAAAAAGGGGGGATGGGTATAATGGTTCGGGTTTTGATTGTTGAAAACGATTCTTTGGCAATACAACTCTTTACAATATTTCTGGAAAATCATCCCCGCTATAAGTTGGTACACATACTGGAAAGTGCTTTGTATGCGGAATCCTATTGTGCTGCAAATCACGTAGATCTAATATTGATGGATATCTGCACGGATTTGGGCTCAAGTGGTCTTGAGGTAGCAGCTAAAATCAAAAAGAACATGCCTTCAATCAAAATCATAATTATAACAAGCCAACCGGAATGTGACTTTATTAACCGAGCTCGAAAAGGCGGGGTAGACAGCTTTTGGTACAAGACCGTCAGGGAGGTAGAACTACTAAAAGTAATAGACAGAACAATGGCCGGGGAATCTATTTATCCTGACACAACACCGGAGATACATATAGGCTATGCCCTCAGTACAGAATTTACTCCCAGAGAATTAGAAGTGCTGAGAGAACTGACCAGTGGAGACACTAATGCCGAAATAGCTGATAGACTCGGCTTATCGGCCATTACGGTCCGTAACCATATTCAGAACATGCTTGAAAAAACCGGTTTCAGTAGCCGCACCAGTTTAGCAGTGGCAGCAGGCAAATCCGGTCTCGTAAATAGAGACTTTTAGAAAATATATTTGTTTTATTTTTGCTCCGTGTAAAATTGCGGGGCAATTTTTTTATAGTAAAATTACCGGTATGGTTCATTTGTAC
>DASRMN010000272.1:0-3115 GCA_035647935.1 Clostridia bacterium
GTATGTACCTGTAAAGGAGCCCACATTTCCAAAACCCTGCAGGGCTACCTTAGCATTCCCTATATCAAGATTTATTTTCTTAGCGGCTTCCCTAGCCATAAGAGCAACACCATATCCGGTGGCCTCTGTTCTAGCCAAGGAACCATAAAATTCAACGGGTTTGCCTGTATATGTTCCGGGTGCAAAATCCCCCGTTGTTTTTTGATGTTCGTCTACCATCCATGTCATAACTTGTCCATTTGTTCCGACATCGGGTGCAGGAATATCCACCTTTTCCCCGACAACGGAAGCAATAGCCCTTGCGTATCCCCTGGACAGCCTTTCCAACTCGCCTTCCGATAATTCAAGGGGATCGGCGACTATTCCGCCCTTGCCCCCCCCGTAGGGCACGCCTACAACCCCGCATTTAAAAGTCATCCAAGTGGAAAGTGCTTTCACTTCATCCATATGTACCCCCGGGTGAATTCTGATACCACCTTTAAAAGGGCCGATAACATCATTATGTTGTGCCCTGTATCCTAAAAAGGTTCTGACACTCCCGTCATCCATTCTTACGGGAATTGTAACCTCAAGTGTTCTCATCGGATTCCTAAGGATCTCAAATACCGCCGGGTCTGTCCCGAGCCTATCACATACCGCTTTTACCTGCTGCTGAACAATCTCCAAGGGATTTAATGTTTTTTCAGCCACCAAAAATTACCCCCTTAAAATTTTTGAATATTTTTTATTATTTATTTAATTTAATACATATTTTTAAAAGTATATCATAATTATTTTGTCACTGCAAACAGGAAAATTACCAAGGTGAAGCAAAAAAACTGTCCCCAGTACCTCAGAAAATTTAGACCGTAAAAATTAATCCCTTTATAGTCAAATTTATAGTCAATACATTGAAAGATGTCATCTCTTCGATTTCCATTTTAACCTGTTCCTGCAATCTTCTAGCCAGTGGTCTGATGGGATTGCCGTATACAATGCGTGCATCCATTTCTATAATGAGCCCTTGGTTGGTATTGGTAATACCAATATTGCTAATCCCGGAAATTCCTATTGTCTTATTGGCTGCATAATATACCAGATCCTCTATAACCCTGTTAGAAATAAAATACTTGCCCATATAACTGAATGTAGGTCTGACAACGGAACGTTCTTCTACGCCTGTACTGTCTTCTCTGCCCAAACTCCTGAATATCCTTAAAGGGTTCAGGAAATATCCCGAAAAATCCTTTTTTATTTCGAAGGTTGGAACAGGTATGATATGTTTCCCTTCCTTTGTTCGATACTTTCTTGCCAGCCCAATTTCTTCTTTAGTCGATATATCATCGATAAAAACCCATTCCTTAATTTCTCCCAATTCCAAGGCTTCTACTATCCTTTCCACCATTTTGACGGAGGTACCTAAAACGAGTATCCTTTCAGGATTTTCTTTTTCTAAAATTTGCTTGACTTTCACTCTATGATTTTCATTAAGAAAAATTGCCCTTTTGATGGCACCCATAGACGAATTTTCCCTTTTTGCCGAACTCCCCCCCAATACTTTATTCCCCTTTATTAACAATCCGTCATCTATTATGTATTCGATATTTTTTTGTTTTGCTATATTGATAGCCTGAAAACTTTTTCCGGTGCCACTGGGACCCACAAGTACAAACACTTCCACCACATCAAACCTCCAAACAAATCAATAGTACTTTTTCATTTAAATTCAGCAAGAAAATTTACCCTGGGAAAACTATGATGAGAATCATTATATATAGCGAACTTTCTTATAAATTCATATCTTTTTATTGATTATTGTCTTTTCATATTGCTATAATACAGATAGCTTCGATCATATTATACATACCTCATAAATATATTATATAGAAAGGTGGTGAATGTCTCGGTTTTGAAGGTTCCCATTATACTGTTTAATGAGATCCTGAAAACCGGACGACATAACAATGGCCTATGTAATTACAGATGATTGTATTGCTTGTGGTGCTTGTGAAGCAGAATGTCCAACAGATTCTATTACAGCAGGAGATCCGATTTATGTAATCGATCCGGAAACTTGCATTGATTGCGGCGCATGTGCTAATGTTTGTCCAGTAGATGCCCCAAAACCTGAATAAAGCTGAACAAAAAAGTAGGATTTATCCTACTTTTTTTATTTATTTAACATTTCTAACTTTACAAGAAACTTCAATATGGCCTTTTCCTCATTAAAGGTAAAATCATCCAGTAAAGAGAATAATATCTCCTTTTCCTTACTTATGGTTTCATCGAAAAACCATTTTCCTTTATCGGTCAATTTTAAAATATAGGCCCTTCTATCATCCTCACACCTGCTCTTACTTACATACCCCTCTAGTATCAGGCGATTGGCTATTGTTTTAAAAGCATTTCTATCAATATTTAGGGTATCCATAACTTCAAACATTTTTTTCTCGTGTTCATCTCCAAGCAGTTTCAGAATTAAAAGATCCATAATCGAAAGATAGCAGTTGTTGCTACTGATACCTTTTTTGTCTAGGATAATGATGTTAGTAACAAATTTTTGTAAATATTCATATATTTGTGCATAATAATTTCTCATATAATCACTCTCAACCACCTATCAATTTCTTCTGATTCAATAGACAGAACAACAAACACAAACAAACCCCTACCGGTTTTAAATTTTCAATTATAATA
This sequence comes from Clostridia bacterium, assembly GCA_035647935.1. Classification (GTDB taxonomy): domain Bacteria; phylum Bacillota; class Clostridia; order Peptostreptococcales; family Natronincolaceae; genus JAAZJW01. The sequence goes on from DASRMN010000272.1 coordinate 2,677, forward strand.
CTCCCTACCTCACCCAAACCAACAGATACAAAATCCGGACATCCCTGATATCTCTCATATAGGGCCCGGAAACATTCTATTGCACACATGTATTTCCTCAATTGTTAATATATCATAAATTGTTTTGGATATGCTACTCTTTATTAAACAGAAAACAGATTATTATACAAATATCCCCATAGGGTTAAACCGGAAATATTGTATAGAATAAAAAGATTATTAAAAAGATGGTCTATTTGCATTTATTTGTGCATATAATGTCAATTGGGGATTTGTCCACATTTATTCACATGTATTCCACAGAATCCACAGAGTTATCCACATTAACTTCATGTATTCTACTGTCATTTGGAATTCCTGCACATTATCCACAGTTTTTTCTGTTTAAATTATGAACACATTAACAGCTTTTATGATTAAACATATGTTTTTTGGGGTA
>DASRMN010000273.1:0-2967 GCA_035647935.1 Clostridia bacterium
AAATATTTATTAATAGATAATAGGGGTAAGTATCTTCCAAGGAATATACTGTGTAATATAGATATAAACCCATGTACTATTGTTTAATTTAGGAGGCAAGCAGTTATGGCAATCAGAATTATCCGCAAAGAGGGGGACCCGATATTAAGAAAGGTCTCGAGGGTGGTAGATAAAATTGATGACAGAATTATTACCCTGTTGGATGATATGAAAGAAACAATGCATGATGCAGAGGGGGCAGGATTGGCAGCTCCACAGGTTGGGGTATTAAGAAGGGTAATAATTATAGATATAGGAGAAGGCTTAATTGAACTGATAAATCCGGAAATAATATTTAAGGAAGGCAGCCAATGTGGGGAGGAGGGTTGTCTCAGTATACCCGGAATTACGGGGGAAGTAATAAGACCGAATACAGTCAAAATAAAGGGTCTAAATCGTGAGGGTAAAGGGATTGTTCTTGAAGGCAAAGAACTTTTGGCTAGGGCATTTTGTCATGAGGTAGACCATCTGAATGGAATATTGTTTATAGACAGAACCGAAAAAGACAAAATTAAGGAAAACAAAATTAAAGAAGAATAGTGGTGATTTCGTGAGGATAGTTTATATGGGAACCCCACAATTTGCTGTTCCTTGTTTGGAAACCCTAGTAAATGGCAGGCATGAAGTAATAGGTGTTTTTACCCAACCTGACAGACCGAGTGGGAGGGGAAGGAAAATAAATATAACTCCTATAAAGGAAAAAGCACTCAGTTATAATATCCCCATATTCCAGCCGGATACTTTAAAAGATGCAGAGGTATTCAGAAACATAGAGAAACTGGACCCTGATATTATTGTGGTTGTGGCCTATGGACAAATTTTACCCAAGGGGATTTTACAAATTCCCGAACATGGTTGCGTTAATGTCCATGCTTCCTTGTTGCCAAAATATCGTGGTGCGGCGCCTATTAATTGGGTTATTATTAATGGAGAAAGAAGCACCGGCATTACCACAATATATATGGATGAAGGATTGGATACGGGAGATGTATTATTAAAGAAGGAAATTAAAATATATGAAGATGAGACTGCGGGGGAGCTCCATGATCGTTTAATGAATCTCGGTGCCGAGGTTCTGGACGAAACAATAGATCTGATAGAAACCGGAAAAACACAGCCGATTCCGCAAGACCATAAGAGGGCTTCCTATGCTCCAATGCTTACCAAGGAACACGGTAGAATAGACTGGAATAAACCTGCCGGGGAAATTAAAAACCTGATCAGGGGCACAGTTCCATGGCCCACATCCTATACTGCATACGATGGAAAGACTGTGAAGATATGGAAAAGCAGTGTGATTAACAGCAGCAAAGACTATAAACCCGGCGTAATTTTGGAAGTAAAAAAAGATTGTATTCTTATTGCTACGGGGCAGGACGTATTGTCTGTAGAGGAATTACAGTTTAGCGGCAGAAAAAGAATGAGTGTAAATCAATATTTAATAGGGAATAATATTGAAACAAACAAAATACTGGGTGAATAATCAGGATTACCACAGATATTGATGAAACCAAAATAGCAATAAAACATTTTTTGTATAAGGAGTGATAATATGTTTCCATTCGGGTTTGGATTTTTTGATCCGACCATGATTTTGTTAGTTCCGTCTATTATACTTGCTATGTATGCTCAGGCAAGAGTAAGATCGACTTTTATGAAATATCTGAGGGTGGGCAGTAAAAAGGGATATACAGGTTATCAGGTTGCTCGGTATATACTGGATGGTAACGGGATGAGAGATGTTCCGGTTGAAATGGCAAGGGGCCAACTTAGTGATCACTATGATCCGAGAAGAAGGGCAGTTCGTCTATCTAATGAAACATATCATGGACATTCCATAGCATCCATTAGTGTTGCTGCACATGAAACCGGCCATGCAATTCAACATGCCAATGGATATATTCCGCTTGGCTTCAGGAATGCTATCTTTCCGGTGGCCAGTTTCGGTTCGAGTGCGGCTTGGATTTTTATCTTTCTTGGACTTATAATGTCAATGCCTTCTTTGTTGGATTTAGGAATATTACTGTTCTCTGCTGCCGTGCTATTTCAGGTTGTTACACTTCCTGTAGAATTTAATGCAAGCAGCAGAGCAATAAGGTTGTTAGATGAAGGAGGATTTATTGTAAGCGATGAACGTGAACATTCCAGAAAGGTGCTGAATGCGGCGGCGCTCACCTACGTAGCGGCCATGGCCACGGCAATATCACAACTGGCCCGGCTGCTTCTGATAAGGGGCCGGAGAAGAAATTAAAGGCGTGTATACGCCTTTTTATTTTTTCCGGGTGGGTTTTTCTCGCAGGAATACTGTTCAACAACAGGTAGGAAAACAAGGAGGTAGACGGATGAACGCAAGGGAAGGGGCGCTGCTGGTTTTATATGAAATAAACGAAAAGGATGCTTTTTCAAATATATCCTTAGACAAAGAATTAAAAGACAAACCCTATAAACAGTTAGATAAAAATTTAATTACGGAACTTGTCTATGGTGTTTTGGAAAACCGAATTTATATAGACTATGTGATAAAGCAATTTTCGACTTTTAAAATAAAGAAAATGAATCCATATACATTAAACCTGTTGAGGCTTGGAATATACCAATTACTTTTTTTAGATAAAATACCCGGTTTTGCGGCCGTAAACGAAACCGTAAATTTATCGAAAAAATACTGCAAGAAAACAACAGGGTTTATAAACGGGGTTTTAAGGAATATTCAAAGAAATAAGGGAAATATTAAACTTCCCGACCCGAAAAAGAACATCGTTAAATATCTGTCGATAAGGTACTCACATCCTGAATGGTTAATTAGAATATTTCTGGATAATTTTGATAGGGAATTTACGGAGGGGCTCTTAAAAGCTAACAACGCTGAACCGGATCTGTACGTACGTATAAATACATTGAAAATAGACATAGATGATTGTATTAAAT
>DASRMN010000274.1:0-7094 GCA_035647935.1 Clostridia bacterium
AAATAAAATACTCTCTGTTTTTATCCCTGCCACTCCATCCACCCAAACTATTTAAAATCGCATTAATTTCTAAAGAATCCGTTTTTCTCAGATCCGATCTATTCTTCTCCAAACATTCACACCATATTTCCAATACACAGACTTTGTCTCTCCTTTCAATGCCTTCTATCACGTCAGCCCCTTGAAGAAAACTTCTCCGTTCATATAAGTCCATACTGTCCCAGCCATCCGGCAATAAAGTATCCAGGTAGTTCACAATCAAACCTTCTTTTTCGTTAATTTCCCTGTGCTCTTCCTGCTCTAACCTGGCCAACTCTTCCTCTTCCTCTGTCAGATATATAGACTCTTTTCTGTCTCTCCAAAGCACAACAGCCTCTGCCCATATCAGATCCCGTTCCTCGGCTAAGTCCTTAAAAACATTTTTGGACCGCCCTTCCTCCTTAACCTCGACCGGCCAAAATCTCCGGTTACCCGTATCATCTTTCAGAAACTCACTCTTGTTAGTGGTACCGGCAAACACACATTGCCTCTTTAAAAATGAGGTTCTTTTATCGTATGCAAGCCTGGTCCTGTCTTCCTGAGACGTGACAAACCTTTTAATGGCGTTAGACTCAGACCGGCTGAAGGCTTGTAGCTCTCCAAACTCTATGATCCAGGAACCCATCAATTTTTCTATGGCCTGATTACCCTCTACATTTTGAACAGAGTCGGTGAACCAATCCTTAGCAATCACCTGAAAAAACGAACTCTTGTATATACCTTGGGCCCCGGTAAGGACCAACATATAATCAAATTTCACCCCCGGCCGGAAGATCCGGGCCACAGCTCCACACATCCACTTCCTGGTGACCAATCTCACATAGTCATTGTCTTCCGCACCCAGATAGTCAATGAGCAGAGTATCAACCCTATCTACACCGTCCCAGACAATAGAATTGAGATAGTCCCGTACAGGGTGGAAAGTGTTTTTTCGGAGGATCAACTTTAAAGCGTCATCTATTTTGTTAGCTTGGATTATTTCATAGATGCTCTCCATATATTTTCGTAACCCGGCATCATCCGTGTCGGCCCAATCGTTTCCGACCTGATTATTCCAGGGGAGCTTGCCGGTGGTTACAGCTCGATTGGCAAACTCATTTAAGGCAATTTTCCCTTCCAATATCGGATCGTTCTCCAATATAGTCAGGGCATTTTCTATAGAGCTTATCACCTTACCCTTGTTGTCCAGTTTCAGTTTAGACAGCCACTCGGTGTCAATGTCCTCAATCAGTCCGAAGTCTTCCATAGCCTCATTGAGCCTTTCAGTACCCAGAGTCAGCTTTACCGCCTCATCCTCACTAGCCAGCTCACTCATAGCCACAAAGCTCGGCATCCGATTGACAGGCGTGTTATCCTTTGCATCCTCATCCCGGATACCGAACTTATGAACTCTCACCAAGTCAAAAGCGTTGCATAATAATCCGGACACAGGATCCGTCCCGTGATGTGAGTATGCAAATTTGTCTTCGTATGTTACCAGACCACCAACAGTAGACCCCTCGGCATATGTATACCGGCCTTCTACATGAGTAGGAGTGTAAATTTCATTTAAAAAGGTATTAATCACCCCGCCAATGGTGTAAGTCCTACAGAAAGCTCCTATAATACCCTTTTTCTCCAGCGGATCTTCCTGCTTTTTAATCTGGGACTGTATTTTGATATCCTGTCGAGAGCTCACCGGCCAGAAACTTACGTCCTTCCAGTCCAGATACTTGTCCAGCACACTGTCCGGATCCAACCAAGGGCCTACCTGCCTCTTGAAAATGAATTCTCCGTCCGATGAAGTAGAAGGCCAGTACATCAACCTGCTGGGTTCATATGTGGTATCATCAAACATATCAATACCAATCTCATCCGCAAGTTTTCTGGCTATAGCCTGGTACTCATCCGGAAGGACCGGCCGGTCCAGGGGAATAACAAGCCTGATTCTGGGACGTTTCGGATCATGAGAATGAGTAGAATAGATAACGACTTCAAAATCATTGACCATAGTAATACCGTCCCAGAGATCATTGACAGAGATATCCACATTATCCATGTCCAGGGTAAGTATAGTACGATTAGCCAGGTTTTCCGCTTTTCTACGGCCTTCCTTTAAACTGCCACCGACAAACCCGCCTACATCCTTAATTTCATCCCGCTGAGCCTTACTCATCTTTTTGTATTCCTGAAAAGACTCCCTGGTTCTAGTAGTCATCTCAAGTTTTTCTAACAGAGATGCGTACGTGAGCTCAATGTTTTTCCACTTTTTTTCACGTCTATTCCGGCCGGTGGATATATATATTTTTCTATTGTCGCTTGGATTCATATTTGTAATAGCTTTACTACTTTTCATCAAATCACGACCTTCTAATCCTTTTGATAATACTCACAATAAAACCCATCCGCTCTCATGGGTAAACCTTTAGCCCAGGGAATGTCCTGACCCATAATGTCTGTTACTTTTTTCAGATCATCTCTGTCTTCCTCAATTTCAATTACTATCTCATCGTGAACGTGCATAACAATGTCGTAACCGGTCTTATCTAATTTGAGCATGGAATGAGCTAAACAATCCCGGGCTGTTGCCTGTACAATATTCTCCACTAATTTACCTCCGTACGTATCAATACGTCCCCACTGTTTTGTTTTACCGTTCATGCCTTCAAAAGTGATTTTCTGTCGGCCCGGGAACTTATCATGATCCATAATTTTCGGTTTAGGGTATGCGAGTTTTCGGCCACTCGGTAGCTCTAAAAACAAAATACCACTTTTATAAATGGCTTTTACGTATTGATTAATCTGAACAGTAGTCCTGTTAGCTATGGCCTCCATGACCTTACTTTCAGTGTTGTACCAAAACTGAACAATTTTAGAATTTTTACTTCTCCAACGATTTATTATAGGTTTTAATTCTTTTTCTTTAAGTCCCATCTTTAATGCTCCCATTTGTTTTAATGCTCCTACAGATCCTTGATAACCACAATTATGAACTAAAACCCCACTTACAGTGAATCTGTTATTTTCCCCACAATTTAAGATGTCATAAACCTTCGCTGATTTTGACAATTTTCCTGATGAGTGGCCCATCTTAAATTTCCCGGTTCGTAATGACCATCTACATCTATTCTGTCTATTTCCATATGTCGCCCGGGAAGACCGCAGTTTTCTATCATCCAAAGGCCGGCTTCTAAAACAGAATTGAATTTGAACTCTATTCCTCGACCCCCATAATTTTTGTATCCGGCATCTTTTGGATTTGTACATCTTTGTTTTGCTGCCGTAAATCTTCGATCTAACCATTTTGGTATTTGCCGGACTTGTGAACATTGTTGGCATCCTTTTGACCTTCCTCTTGTGAGACTGTATAGATGAGTCCATTGTATTTTTTTGCATTTTATACATTGAGTGAGGACATATGGATCTTTCCATCCTTTTTTCCATCTTCTTTCGGTGCTTATTATTGTTACTAGACCAAAGCGTTTTCCTACCTGGTCTTGATTGTAAGAGATGTGCCCCGCTGGCGGCGGCGAGTCCAAATTGAATCGGCCTACATTTCCCTTTAATCCAGACCAAATGATCTTTTGTTGCCGTGAGTCCTTCATAAGTTATTACCTCCTTAATTCCTTTAAAAACTACGCCATCATGATGCACAAAGGTAGCACCATCAAAAACTTTATGTTGTAGAGTAACCCTTTCTATAGGAACTAATCCTTTATCTGTTAAAACCAGTTGACCTTCTGCTATACAAGCCAATTCCGCAATCTTACCCTTTTGCCTTAAAACAGAGCCCTTGTCTATTTCCTCTATAGGTACACTGAACATCTGACTTGCACTGGCTTCATATATTTTTCCATGACCGTTGAACACATCCAATCTCCATTTTTCTCCTGCAATCCAGGCAATGATCCTTGCTTCAATAGCACTAAAATCCGAAACAATAAACCTTTTACCCGGTGCGGGGATGATGGCCGGCCGGATGCACTGACTCAATATGTCAGAGGGATTATCATACGTCATCTCTAATAAATCTAAATCCCCGTATTTTATAATGTTTCGGGCAGTGTTCAAATCCGGTATATGATTTTGAGGTAGATTATGGACCTGAATATTCCGTCCGGACCATCTGCCGGTCCCTGCCCCGTAGAATTGCAATATTCCCCTAGCTCGGTCGTCCCTACAAACCACATCCAGCATCTTCTTATATTTAGAAATAGAAGTTTTAGACAGAGCCTGTCGAATATCCAGAGCAATTACGATGTCCTCATAATCCTTATATTTTTCCTTAATGTCCTCTATATTGTCCTTATTAATGCTTTTAATAAATTTCCCGGTCCGGTCCTTGATGTATCTCTTCAGGTCCGGCAGACTATTAGGATTTTCAAGCCCCGTGGCATCAGTAAATATTTTTGTGAGCCTTTCCGTCTGTTCCGTATCAATAGCTAGGGCATTCCGGACCATATCCAGATCAATTAAAATACCCCTATCATTAATTTTCTGATCTAACTCATACAATAATTTTTCCTGTTCAATATCCTTAAATTTTTTTAGCTTTTTATATATTTCCCTTTCAGCTTCAACGTCCTTGATACAGTATGCTTTGAAAAACTCCCACTCTTCAGGCCGGTCCTGTGGCATGATCCGGGTTTTATTTGTTAGCATGTTCAGCTGATTACTTTTTTCTACTTTCCTCGGGACGGAGAACAGACGTATTAAATTTTTACCGGTCATCAATTTTTGCATATCCGGTTCAAGTCCTACAGTTTGGCCGACCTTTTCTAACCCCCCAGTAATACCCAAGGACCAAGCCTTGATCATGGTACATTCCCAATTTATAGAATTAATATTAAAATGTTTGTTAATACAGATTCTTTCAAATTGGGCATTAAAAGCGGATTTTATAATAGCGGGATCCGTTAAGGCCTTAAATACTTTCTCCGGTAGCCTCTCCCCGCTTGCCAAGTCTATTATTTGTACCGGGTCATCATCGAAGGCGTATGCGAACAAAAGAATTTCAAAACTATTTGAGTCTATATATTTGTAAGCTCCGCAACCTATCAAATTTACATCACTGAAAGTTTCAATATCTATATTTAATCTCATTATTTTAGCCCCTATTAAAAAGGGGGCTGAATACACCCCCTTGTTTTTAGCCTAAAAAGTCATCATCAACGTCTACCTCTTCAAACTCAAAATCCTCTTCAGCTGTAGATCCGCCGCTCAACCTCTCACCATCATCCACTTTTTGAATATTGTTTAACCCACAGGCCACACCCTTATTGCCGGCAGCGTTAAACCCGTAGAAATTAATACTTACTCTTGCATAACATCCGGAATAAACGTCATCCTCACCCAGTCTTATAGCCTTACCGGTTGAATTGTCTATCTCCGTACTCACTATTGCAGGTGGCCGGTTTGAATTAGCATTTAAGAAATAGCTGTCCTCATATGCTTCATCCTCCGGACGTTCCTCATCCCCATCACGCAAAGGAAGTTTAAGATTAGCCGGTATTTTACCATTCCACTTACCTTTGTCTCGTTCCTTAGCGTTTTCTATAGCCTGTTCAATGATCTCTATCATCTGAGTATCACTCTTCGGAATAATCAGTGATACAGAATACTTTGGTTCACTTCCGTTGATACTTTTCGGTTCAAATATATTGGCATAACTTAGTCTAACCTTACCTGTAATTACCTTAGTTTCATTTTTCAATATAGCTTTCATTATTCAATTTCCCCTTTTCAAATTTTTTATAATACTGTTGTTGTGGTTATATCTGATATCAACAGACCGTCTTTATTTCTTTTAATTTTTGCCTTGTTTCCCAAGCTGTCTTTTACAGATATGTCTTCTAATTTATAAGTCTCCATAAAATTTACTAAATCACTTTCTACAAAGACTTTAAAAGTTTTATTCATCTATCAACGCTCTCCTTTTCTTTCCTAAATTTTTCAAACTGCTTTATAATTTTTCTTTCAACAATACCAATACTGCCACCAAACAAAACTCTGGTATCGTGTTCGTCTGTAAACGGATTCTGCATAACACAATAAAATCTACTTCCTTTGACTGTCAAATCCGGTTTTATTTTAAATTCAAATCCTTCATGTATCATTTAGAAAAAATCCTCCTCTGGTGAATCTAATTCCGGTCTTTTATCATCTACAGGTACAAGAGCAGGTTTGCCAGCCGGTTTGATTACAAAACCTGTTCCCAGAGTAGTAAATTTCTTTTTACCCATTAGTTTTTCAAGGTTTGTAATACCTTCCATTTCTTTAGGTTTATAAATTTTCTCCTCTTCATAACCTTCTTTTAGAAGTACAGTAGCAAAACCGTCTTCATCTTCAATTTTCCTGTTGCTTCGGCCTTCTACCAATTTAAAACCGGGGTACCGGGTACCTTTTAGAGCTTCATCCAGGGTGAAATCTTTTATTTCCTTAGTCCATTTCACAATATCGTTGACTTGTTCCAATATTTCAGCTATTTCAGCCGCATTTAATTTATCCGGATCTTTCTTAAATTTATTATAGGTACCTAAAAACATTTCCGCTCTGGCCCGGCACGTGTGCCTAACTCGGCAGAATGTACACCAATCCCCGGGGAAGGTTTCACCCTTACCCTCATAAGCCAAAAGAGCTTTTTCTTTTAGCTCCGTTTCCGCCCACTCCTCTAACATGTTAGCTGTTATGGTCCAAGATGAAATATTATTGAGTCTAACCTGAGCTATGGTCATGGTCACAGATTCAATACCATAAATAAAACCGTATTTGTCATAAGCACCTAAGGCGTACAGTTTCAGTTGAGGGTTTTTTATAGGGCTAACTTCTACGCCTTTGCCAAACTTGAGGTCTATAACTTCCATTTCGCCGTCAGCGATAATAATACAGTCCCCGGTACCAAACCCCTCCGGAACATAATTTGAAAAATCCAATCGCTGTTCCAGGAATATCTTTGCATCCTTAGTTTTTGTTAGAGCTTCATTGTAGGTTTCCAGGACATAATTCGTATAGTCTTCTACCTCATCCAACATTCCTTCGTAAAATAGTTCGTGTTCTCGTAGCTTTTTTAACTCGGA
>DASRMN010000275.1:0-3110 GCA_035647935.1 Clostridia bacterium
CTTCGCTACACTCAGAATTTACATGTACTAGCCACACCACGATAAATGAAAACATTGTTTTTTGTAGGGGCAGACGACTCTGTCTGCCCGCGGGTGGACAGGGTCGTCCACCCCTACCTTTCATAGCAATGACAAAAAGCAAAAAAGGTGCTTTTTTACACAGTCTGACGGTTCAGGGTGGTTTCTTTGCTGCGTATAATGGACAACTATAGGCCATCCATACTAACCTGAATTTATTAATAGATTATTTTATCGGAATTTGTTATAATAAATAGAATGTAGAATTTGGGTATGAACAAAAACTTAAATACGGGACAAACAGTTTGTTCAGCCTGCAGTTATATTTACATACAATAATTTGTCCCGGCTTAATTTAATCTTACAATAAGGAAGTGAATAAAATGAAGACGTTCTGGAAGGTGTTTGCGGTTACTTTTCTTGTTTTTGTTATTATATTCAGCGGACTTGTCTGGTCATTTGATAAATATATGAAAGAAGACAACCCCTCAGAATTGCCGGTTGTGATTATTGATGATGACAACGAAGAAGGCAACGGTGAGGAATTAGATAAATTGTTGAAACTGGTTAAAGATAGCAAAAGGGTGAATTTTATCGTTCTGGGGCTGGACGGTCCGAGAAGTGATACAATGATATTCGTCTCTTTTGATCCCGAGAATAAAAACTTGGATGTTATTTCCATACCTAGGGATACTTATTTAGTAAGGAAAGGGTATAATAGGGCAGACCAGAAAAAAATAAATGCTGCCTACGGTGCTCACGGTTCGGAAGGGGTAAAAACGGTGGTAAGCGGTTTGTTATTTAATGTTCCTGTGGATTATTATATAACACTCACATATAAGGGAGTGGAAGCCATAACCAATTCCATAGGCGGAGTGCCGATATACATTCCAAAAAGGATGGAATATGACGATGATGATCAAAATCCGCCGCTTCACATTCGATTTGAAGCAGGTCATCATGTATTGAAGGGGGCAAAAAGCGTGGAGTTTTTACGTTATCGCCAACCTAACAAAGGTAGTGGAGCATTGGATAGGTATGGGGATCTGGGAAGAGTGAAAGCACAGCAGGAATTCCTGCAGTCCGCAATGAAAGAAATATTGGGCCCCAAACTGCCTAACGCGGTAGCCAGCGGATTCAGGCATGTGAAAACGGATATTCCTTTACAAGTAGCTATGAAATATGCCGCAAATGCGGTAGGTTTAAAAACAGAAAATATAAATATGAATGTACTTCCCGGTGAACCTCGCCGTGAAAAAACAGGTGATTTCTTTTTCCACGATCCCAAGGCAACAAGAGAACTCCTGATTGACATTTATTCAAAATAGACTTATAACGATAGCTAAACAATAGTTAAACAATAGTTTAACAATGGTTTGGCAAATGTAGGGGCGACCTTTGGTCGCCTTTGTTGGAGGCACAGAATAAATACTATTCTCATTTCTGACTTTCAAAATTGTAGGGGCGAACCCGTGTGGCCGCCCTTTTACTTTACCTACAATTCCAACATCATTTTTCCTACATTACACACATTACCCGCGCCCATGGTTAACACCATATCTCCCGGTTCCATATTTTCATATATATACCCGGAGATTTTGTCGAATTCCTTCATATAAAGAACATTACTCTCGGGATTATATTCCTTAACCCTGTTTACCAAAACCCCACTGTTAATCTCGCCCGTGTCTGCTTCCCTTGCGGCATAAATATCCGTTATTATTATATGATCCGCATCATCAAAAGACCTTGCAAAATCATCTAACAGGGCCTTTGTTCGGGTGAAGGTATGGGGTTGAAATACACACCATATTTTGCGATGGGGATAATTTTGTGCCGCCTCCAACGTGGCCCTGATTTCAGCAGGATGGTGGGCATAATCATCTATTATTTTGCATCCCTTGACTTCGCCCAAAATATCAAATCTCCTGTGTATCCCTTTAAATTTTTTAATATATTTTCTTATTTCAGGTGGGCTTACTCCAAGTATATAGGCTGTTGCTATGGATGCAAGAGCGTTGTATATATTATGAATTCCCGGAACATTCAGTTTGAAGGTACCCATATCTTCGTTGTTAAAATCGACATTAAAAACAGGGAGGCCTTCTTTGGTAAAGGCGATATCCCCGGCTGTAAAATTACTATTATTACCATTAATTCCATACGTAATCAGATTACATTCAGTATCGTGTATAATTTCTTCTATGTTCTTGTCATCCCCATTGGCTATCAAAAAACCTTCCTTCGGGATTAAATCGATAAATTTTTTAAAGGCATGCTTAATATGGTCGATATCCCTGAAATAATCCAGATGATCTTCATCAATGTTCAGGATAATACCGATGAACGGAAAAAATTTTAGAAAGCTTTCAACATACTCACATGCTTCCGTGATAAAATGTTCACTTTCCCCGATTTTAATGTTACCGCCAATCTCATCCAGTTCTCCGCCTACAAATATCGTAGGATCTAAACTAGCATATTCCAGAATTAATGAGACCAGTGATGTAGTGGTTGTTTTTCCATGACTTCCGGCAACAGCAATAGCCCTGCTATAATTTTTCATTATGAGCCCTAACATTTCAGCACGATCGATTTCAGTAATGTTTAACTGCCTTGCTTTTAAACGTTCACAGTTGTTCTCCCTTATGGCGGCTGTATATACTACTAGGTCGGGATTTTGTATATTGTTGCTGTCATGACCGATAAAAATCCGGGCTCCATGACCCCTCAATCTATCTAATATTTTCGAGTCCTTTACATCCGATCCGGAAACTTTATAACCATGATTTATCAAAAGTTCGGCAATAGCACTCATGCTGATGCCGCCTATTCCGATTAAATGTATATGCTGATTTTGGTTTTGATTTATATTAAATGCAATCAAAGCAGTCACTTCCTTTACATGAAGTTATTTGTTATTATTACCAAGTGGATATTTTTATATTATATATTTTTTTGGATATATGGAATACTCCCCTACATTTATAATAAATATGAACCTCATCTTATAATAAATATGAACCTTATCTTATAATAAATATGAAACCCTATTAAGTATAATAACATAAAAAGTAAAATGGGTGCATAAT
>DASRMN010000276.1:0-2401 GCA_035647935.1 Clostridia bacterium
ATAGATATTTCGTATGCATCGGGTAAAAATGATGAATTTGTGCTTCCCACTGTAATATTAAATTCAGGAGGGGGATATGATAGGATTGAAAGGGACGATGGTATAATATTTTTTAATTTCAGGCCTGACCGTGCCAGACAGATAACGAGGGCCTTAGTTGATATTGATTTTGATTATTTTGAAAGAAAACCCGGCTATTTTCCACTGCATTTTGTTACCATGACCGTTTATGATAAAACTATCGGTAATGTTGAAGTGGCCTATGAACAAATCAAATTAGAAAACACTCTGGGGGAATATATCAGCAAAAAGGGGCTCAGTCAATTGCGAATTGCCGAAACAGAAAAATATGCCCATGTAACCTTTTTTTTCAACGGCGGCATAGAAACACCGAGTCCGAATGAAGATAGAGTTCTCATTCCGTCTCCCAAAGTTGCAACATATGATCTGCAACCGGAAATGAGCGCCGAACAGCTTACTAAAAAGTTATTGGAGAAAATAGATGAAGATAAATATGATTTAATTATTGTAAACTATGCAAATCCGGATATGGTAGGCCATACAGGAAATTTGGATGCGGTAGTAAAAGCATTGGAAACTATAGATGGATGTATGGGCAGGGTTATAAATAGAATTTTAGCAAAGGGTGGAAGTGCTATAGTCACATCGGATCATGGAAATTCCGAATGTATGATAGATGAGGAATGTAACATCCCTTTCACCTCCCATACAACTAACCCTGTACCTTTAATTTTAATAGGTGTGGGTGATGTTAAATTGAATCAGGGTGGGAGATTAGCGGATATAGCACCAACCCTATTACAATTATTAGGACTGGAAAAGCCGAAAGAAATGACAGGGAACAGTTTAATTCAAAAATGCTAGGGACATCGTTATGAAAGGTTTACATTTTTGTTATTGCTATGGAAGTCCCACATTTTTGCCATCCCGAGACGGACAGTATATGTTTGGCCTGTGAGGGGTTTGTATTCGGGAACAGTTTAATTCAAGAGTAGAGGAGAAAAAAATATGACAATTATAAGTGATGTTTATGCCAGAGAGGTGTTGGATTCAAGAGGGAATCCAACAGTTGAAGTTGAAGTGTATTTGGAGGGTGGTGCATCGGGAAGTGCAATAGTCCCTTCGGGGGCTTCCACAGGTGCCTTTGAGGCTGTGGAACTCAGGGATGGCGATAAAGGAAGATACTTAGGCAGGGGGGTACAAAAAGCTGTTGAAAATGTTAATGAGATTATCGCACCGGAAATAATCGGGTTGGATGCGATAGACCAACTTTTAATGGACAAAATTATGATTGATTTGGATGGTACACCAAATAAGAAAAAACTTGGTGCAAATGCAATTTTAGGGGTATCCATTTCTGTCGCAAAAGCAGCGGCATATGCCTTGGAATTGCCGTTATTTCAATATTTGGGCGGGATAAATGCAAAACAATTACCGGTACCGATGATGAATATTCTAAATGGTGGGGCTCATGCGGATAATAATCTGGATATTCAGGAATTTATGATTATGCCCGTGGGGGCTGTAAGTTTTTCCCATGGTTTAAGGATGTGTGTTGAAATTTATCATAATTTAAAATCAGTCCTTAAAGCAAAAGGTTTAGCAACCGGTATAGGCGATGAAGGAGGATTTGCACCTGATTTGGCTTCAAATGAAGAGGCTTTGCGGATCATAGTCGAATCTATTGAAAATGCGGGGTATAAACCAAGAAAAGAGGTAAAATTAGCTCTGGATGTAGCTGCAACGGAATTATATGATGAAAACAAAAAAATATACAAATTATCCGGTGAAGGCGTTATAAAGACAGCAAAAGAGATGGTTGATTTTTATGAAGGGTTAATTAATAAATACCCCATAATTTCCATTGAAGACGGATTAGGTGAGGATGATTGGGATGGCTGGTATTTAATGACAGATAGATTAGGCGGGCAAGTTCAAATAGTTGGCGACGATCTATTTGTAACAAATACTGAAAGATTAAAAAGGGGTATCCGGGAGGGCATCTCTAATTCTATATTGATAAAGTTAAATCAAATCGGTACAATAACCGAAACGTTGGATGCTGTTGAAATGGCAAAAAAGGCCGGCTATACGGCAGTAATATCCCATCGTTCCGGAGAGAGCGAGGATTCTACGATAGCAGATATTGCCGTAGCATTAAATACCGGTCAGATTAAAACAGGGGCGCCTGCCCGTACGGATCGTGTGGCAAAGTATAATCAATTATTGAGAATTGAAGATATGCTCGGTCCCGCCGCACAATATTTAGGCGAAAAGGTATTTTATAATTTGAAAAGATAACTAAGCTGCTATTGATTTCTACTTGCGTTGCTGTTATACTATATTATTAGTTGAGGAAAAAAATATTGTTGAAATTGGG
>DASRMN010000277.1:0-6422 GCA_035647935.1 Clostridia bacterium
GCACAAAGATTATGACCTTTACGAGAATGAGAACGACACCGTGTTTATTCACGTATGCCACAATGAAAAAGTCACTTCCGTTGTTTTGAACTCAATGGAAGTGGCGGCATAATAATAGGAGAAGATGCAAATGAAAAACAATATTAAAAGCATTTTAGAGGAGAAGGGTATTTCTATCCGGAAACTCTCTCTTGGAATTAACAGGGCCTACTCCAATGTGCATGAGCTGGTCAACAAAGACAGCTTGAAGTATACGCAACTGAATACCTTGGTAGAGATTGCAGAATTCCTGGAGGTAGATATCACGGATCTATACGATTAGCAGGGCCATTACGGCCCTGTTTTTTGTATTCCGTCAAAAATTCGTCAAAAATAAATCTATTATAATAGCTTGAAATGATATGTTCTTGAAAAATATTTCTAATTAAAACCCGTCTTTTCCTGTATTTTGTGTTAAAATAATAAAAAATGGTTTAATATAAATTACAATAGTATATAATATATGTTAATGCCGTACACCTCATCTAACTGTTGGAATTTCAACAGCGGTTTTTCAAACGTCAAAAATCCGTCAAAAATAAGTTTCAAAAAAATTTCACATCAAAAAATTTGATTGATTTTCTGAGCTCCGGCCTTCTCCATATCCTTTATAAAATGCGAATAATTATTGATAACGACCTCCACAGTATTCCCCATGTACTCTGCTATGGTTTTATAATCTACTCCATTAAGGGCCAGAGCGACAGCATAGGTATGCCTAAAACAGTGGATAGAACTATCAAAGCCTAGCTTTTTTGTTTTATATCTTATTCGATTGCAAACACTGGCAGTGTTCTTTTCGGGGAAAATTCTCCTATCTATGGATTTTACCTTGTTATTATCCAGATAGTTTTTTAATGTTGGAATTATGGATCTGGGAATCGGAACAACCCTTTTCTTAGATTTTACCTTACCAATTCCATATTTATTTTTTCTAGTTTTTTTCCATTGTCTATTGACACTAAGTTCACATTTCTCAAAGTCTATATCAGATTGATACAAGCCTATAATTTCTCCTATCCTCAATCCGCAATACGAAGCAAGCAAACAAATCATATAATCCTTCTCAGGCTTAATATTGTCCAAAATATAATCTAGTTCATTTCTATTCAGGGCCCTAATTTTATTATTTTCTTCTATTGCAGGGAGCATGAATCTCCCATTCGCAGGGTTGTCTCTTATTATCCGATATCTCCCAGCTACATCGCTGGCAGCATTGAATAGGATTTTTAAGATTGCAACATATTGTTTTATTGTCTTTGGACTTAACCCGGCCCTAACCATATCATCAATGCAATCTTGGATGTGAGCAAATCTTATTTTTTCCATTACCATATCATCTAAACTATCAAATCTATTAAACGCTGTTTCGTAATTTTCGACAGTATTATATGACCTGTGCAGCTCCATAGAGGATAAAAACATCTTTATGAACTGCTTAAAAGTTATCTCATCATACCCTTCCGTTAATTCAATCTTAAAATCCTCTTTTAATTTTTCAAGTCTTTCGTCGGCCGCCCTCTTAGCCAGGGCCTTGGTTCGGAATCCTTGCTTAGACCTCTGACGCCATTTCCCGTCTTCCTTGAACGAAATTATGTATTGCCAGCCACCGTCTTTTTGCCGGTATGTAATATTGTAATTCATTTCATCACACCCTTCCTATTCCTATAGTTTGCTTTGGAAAAATATAGCCTTACCAAGGATCCTCACTTGTTTAAAATTCTCCTTTGTATACATCAGGGGCTGATGCCTGGGGTTCTCCGGCCGCAACATTACTAACCCATCATTTTTATAAAATCTTTTCAGGGTAACCTCATCATCTATTATTACAGCTGCTATTTCTCCATTTTCTACACAGGGTTGTCTCCTGATGAAAACTATATCTTCATTAAGAATCCGGGCTCCTATCATGCTGTCGCCTTTAATTTTTAAGCAAAAATCTACATTAAGATCCTCGTCTACTTCCATATACGTGCTGTATTTTTCGTGGACATATATTGGTTCTCCTGCGGCTATTTCTCCGAGCAAGGGAACCTTCTTGATTTTAACTGGAAATAGGTTTTCAGAATAATCCTTTCTTTCCATACTCACATCTTTTCCCATCAACCAAACGGGATCCACATTTAGGGCCTCAGCTATTTTATATGTATTTTTTTGCTTAGGAACAAAAGCGCCGGATAAATATTGGCTGATAGCGGATTTGCTTATTTTTGTTTTCTCAACTAATTCAACTTGCCTTATATTTCTTATATCCATAGCTTCTTTTAATCTTTTTGCAAAATTATTATTCAAATTACCAGCCCCTCTCTATGCGTATATTATACACTTTTGTTCAATTATATGCAACAAATTTTAAAGAAAGGTTAAGAAATGTGAAAAAAGTTGTTGACATCATTGTCGGGTTTTGTTAATATGAAGGTAGTTCAGTAAACTAAACACGAAGGGAGCAGAAAAATGATGTTCAACTATGACAAATTAAAGGGAAAAATAAAAGAAAAGTTTGGAACCCAAGAGAATTTTGCGAAAGCCATAGGGCTGTCAAATACCTCTATTAGTTTCAAGCTGAACAATAAATCAGAATGGTCGCAACAGGAAATAGGTAAAGCAGCAAAACTTCTTGAAATTGCGGATAATGAAATAGCATTATATTTTTTTGCTGTATTGGTTTAGATAACTAAACCATAAACAAGTGGAGCAAAAAGAAAGGGGGATCCCATGGACAAACTTCTAACAAAACAAAACCTTGCCGACCGCTGGCAAGTGACAATAGGAACAATAGACAGGTGGGTCAACGATGGAGTTATATCCCCTGTGAGGGGAATACCGTCTGTTCGGTTTAACCAAGAACACATATTGGAGCTGGAAGGTACGGAAACAGGCAAACTTTCTCCCTTGGAAAGAAAAAGGCTGTTGGCAGAACTGAAACAGTTGGAGACAAAAAAGGAAGAGCTGGAAAGGGAGAATGAAGAGCTGAGAAACTATGTAAGGCTTGTTTTCGGCGAGGGAATAAAGTTCCTTAAGGATTACAAAGAAAAAGGGGTGATATAACCATATTTTTTTACCCATCCACGGAAATATATGGACGCAGGGGAACATATTGCAAACTAAGGAAAAGGGAGGAAAGGAGAATGCCTAGGAAACATAAAAACGCTCAACGAAAGCCGTGGCGTAGGAGGACAAGGGCACAACCCAATGTGAGGATCGTCATACTGCCGCTTTGCAAGAAGTTGGATGACGGTATGTCCCCGGGCCGGTTGGTTGCTGTGGCGGAATACAGGAAAATAGGATAAGTAGAATAGGAGGGGAGAGCGTGTCATTAGAAAAAGAGTTTGAACAACTTTTCAAGGATGCAGATCTTAATGAGGCAGAAATAGAATACTTCAAGGAAGACATTGAAAATGCTGTACAAGCTAATTTAGAAAAGGCTAGTGATTATTATGCGAATAAAAAAACTCAATTTTGCTTGGTGCATTATGCACTAGAAGCATACAAAGAAACTGCAAAAAGCGGATTAGCCAAAATATTAGGTATTTTGCCAAAGGATGAGAAACTTGAAATATTAAAAAATCTAATTGGCTGCAGAATAGATACGCATTATAACACAGGTGGAATTGTGACAGATGTAAACGGACCTTTTCATGATGGCTATTACACATTGTTTTATGCACACGATAGGGATGGTTCAAGGTGTTGGATAAACAGCATAAAAGTCGATGATGACCTAGTAACCTGTGAAGGTGTTCCGCTTAAAATTTCAGGACAATCAAAACCAAGGCAACTAGATATATTAAATGCTCTTTTAATTTGAAAACTGCAACTGAAATATAAAAAAGGAGAGAGATAAAGATGATTGAGATTAAAACGGAAAAACTGGTTGAACGAGGCGAAAAGATGAGGAAGATCATAGCTATTGACGGGGTAATGGAGAACGAGGACCTGCCCAAAGAATATCTGAATGGGTATCCCTGTGTTAAAAACAATTGTGAAAAAAGTCTGGTCATACTAGATGAAAAGGAAAAAGGGTATGTAGCTGCCTATTCTTTTGTTATTGGCCATATTTATACCGAGAGGTGTTTCCGGGAGGTACTTAAGGTCATGTATGCTGCCGGCGATCGATTACATCAACTCAGACAAAAGGAAAAGGAACTGAAAAAAACATGGAGGGGTGATGACACGTTTTTAGTGTAGAGAGAGGGGAGGAATAACAATGTTGAGAGCATGGAAAAAGTGGAAGAGTCTCTTTAGCAATCTGGGGTTTTGGCACTTCTTGAAATTTTACGTCAGCGGAAAACTGGAAGAGAAAATAAAAGCTGAAACGGCAAAAGCGGAATTAAAGCAAGCGGTGGAGGAGTTGGAGCATAAGAAACGTCAATTTATGCTCGCTGAAAAAGAATTTGAACCGGTTGCATGGCAAGAGTTGCGGAAAGCCCATACCCGAGTGAATACGCTAATAGAAAAAAGGAAAGGAGAAAACAGATGATAATTCAAGTAAAATGTCCGTATTGTGGAACCTTAAATAAGGTTTCTGTAGAGAATTACTGGCATCCGAGAGTTGTAACCTGCAACATTGATGAAGGTGGCTGCTTAAGAGATTTTGTTCTTAAAGTAAAAAAAGAAATTTCAACTGAAACTTTTAAAATTGAGGGGGAGGAATAAACAAAATGAGGACTTGGCTAAAAGACAAAAAGACAGGTATTAAATGTGGAACTAATGATCAAGGAGAACTATTCCTTGGGGATGACAAAAGCGGTTACAACTTACCGGATACACCAAGAAACCGCCAAAAAATGATAAGTGATTTTTGTAAACAGACAGGTTGGCAATATCCAATTATGATGCGAAACGGCAAGCCTATAGGAGGAGAGCAAGGTACCGTGTAAAATGTTGGCATTTATAAGTTGCCCCGAAAATGAGAAATCTTATTTGGTGGGCCTGATAGGTAAAAAATTATAAAAGGAGGGAAACCAATGTGGATTAGAACTCAGGACAAGGCCGAATTGATAAAAACCATCGATGTATGGGAGGACGGGAAAATCATATGCGCAAATGGCGGCACAGCGTTAGGTGAATATGCTACAAAACAAAGATGCTTTGAAGTCATAGACAATCTTCAGTCGGCCATTATCAGCGGCCAGATAGTTTTTCAAATGCCAAAAATGTAAGGGGGTATAACAGTGTTGCAAATTTGGGGACAGGCTAATAGCTATGCAAAATTTATAATCATAATGTATTTTGTGTTACCGGTACTACTCATAGGATTAACTTGTATAGCAGAGGGGGTTTGCGAAAAGTGAGAACAAAGAAAGAAGTTAAAAACATAGCAATACTTGCAGCAAAAATATTAAAAGTGAACCCCCGTCTAAAATACTATCAGGCACACGTTTTAGCAAGGGAGGTGTTAAAAAGTGAAAAAAACAACAATAAAAAATGCAACTCATGCAATGACTGTTGAAGATGCGGAAACGCTCAATAAAAAAGGTGTAAGTGTTATTGTAAATGACGGCCGAGATGTGACACTGGAACTAGAAAAAAGAGAACCTACCGCCGGCAAAGCTAAGTAGGTTCCCTAAAAAAATTAATACTCAGTATAAGTATACCAAATTTAAGGGGGAAATATAGTTGGATATTAAAATTACTATAGAAAATTTAGATGAGATTTTGAAATCTATAGATCAATTAGCGGAAGCGACTGCTCTTGTAGGTACAGCAATAGCGTACAAAAATAACATGAATAAAACGGCAAAGGCAGCGGCGGCTATAATAGATGAAATTAACAAAGAAGAAACAGAACCAGAGGAAAAAGTGACAGAATCAGATGAAAAAGCAACAGATCCAAAGGAAGAACCAACAGAACCGGAGGAAAAAGTAGTAGCTGAAGGACCACCGGCAGTGACTATTGAGGATGTGAGAGAGCTCTTCGTAACGAAAAACTCAATCAAGGGTAACACGGCAAAACTGAAAGCTATCCTTGATGAATTTGGAGTTAAGAAGGTAACGGATCTAGAGGAAAAAGATTTTCCTGAGGTCCTGGAAAAACTGGGGGCTCTATAATGGCCCGGAAACATGCACTGTTAAGTGCAAGTAGTGCCGAAAGGTGGCTAAATTGTACGCCTTCGGCACGATTAGCAGAGGATATCAAGGACATTTCAAGTCCTTATGCAGCGGAAGGGACTTTAGCTCACGCTATTGGAGAGTTGCAGCTCCAATTAGCACTCAAGGAAATAACAAAAAGAAAACATACATCCGAGTTAAAAAAGCTACGAGAACACGAACTATTTTACGAAGGAATGTTGGATGAGGTAGAAGACTATACGAATTATGTCCTGGAAACCTACAATGAAGCTCTAACAAAAACTAAGGATGCAAAGATATTCCTGGAACAG